>CANHLD010000028.1 GCA_947461325.1 Comamonadaceae bacterium | reverse complement strand
GAAAGCCAGGGCATGTTGTGCTCGGCGCGCGAATTGAAAATTTCTGAAGACAGCCAAGGCTTGTTGGAGTTGGCAAATGACGCGGTTGCAGGCGTCAACATCCGCGATCATTTGAAACTAGATGACACAATGTTTACTCTCAAGCTCACCCCAAATTTAGCTCATTGCCTGAGTGTGTTCGGTGTGGCGCGTGAACTCTCTGCGCTGACCGGCAGTCCTTTGGTACAACCCGTTTTTGCCCCTGTGCCACCCAATGCACAAGATGTGTTGAAGGTGGATGTTCAGGCCAAAGACCTGTGTGGACGTTTCAGCGGTCGCATCATCCGGGGCTTAAATACCCATGTCAAGACACCTGAATGGATGGTGCAGCGATTGGCACGCTGCGGGCAGCGCAGTGTGAGTCCCTTAGTGGACATATCCAACTACGTGATGTTCGAGTTCGGCCGTCCGACCCATATTTTTGATTTGCAAAAAATCCACGGTGGTTTGACTGTGCGTTGGGGCAAAAGCGGTGAAACCTTGGAGCTGTTGAACGGTCAAACGGTCACGATTGACGACAAGGTAGGCGTCATCGCAGACGAACAGCAGGTCGAGTCCTTGGCCGGCATCATGGGTGGCGCTGCAACCGCCGTTTCTGACTCAACCACAGATGTTTATGTCGAAGCTGCGTTCTGGTGGCCCACGGCAATTGCTGGCAGGTCACGCCGCTTTCATTTTGCAACCGATGCAGGGCACCGGTTCGAGAGAGGTGTTGATCCTGCAAGCACTGTCGAGCATATTGAACACATGACGTCATTGATACTGTCTATCTGCGGCACACCCACAACCCACACCGGTCCCATAGACGATCACGACACACAAGCGTCATCAACTAAGCCTGTGCAAATGCGGGTAGCCCGCGCCAACAAAGTGCTGGGTACCGAGTTGAGCCAGCAGGCCATGTCGAATGCATTGCAAGGCCTTGGATTGCAAGTCAAAGAAAGTATCGGGTTGATTGAGGTTACGCCACCGAGCTTTCGCTTTGATTTAAAAATCGAAGAAGACTTGATAGAGGAAGTGGCTCGCATGGTCGGTTATGAATGCTTGCCTGCAACTGCACCACTGGCACCTATCACCCCTAAACTGCGACCTGAAAACCGTCATGACGGTTTCGCTGTGCGTCGTCATTTGGCTGATTTAGGTTACCAAGAAACCATCAACTTCAGTTTTGTAGATGCTGAATGGGAAGAAAAGCTTGCTGGCAATCTTCATCCCATTCAGTTGCTCAATCCCATCGCCAGTCAGATGAGCGTGATGCGTTCTTCGCTCATCGGTTCTTTGTTGCAAGTGGCTAAATTCAATCTTGATCGTAAAGCTTTCAGTGTCAAGATTTTTGAGTCTGGGCGTGTATTTAAAAGAGATGACAAAGTTGAGGAAGGGTTGCGAACCGTCAAAGGCATAGATCAGCCTATGCATCTGGCTGGGCTTGCTTATGGTCCACTTCAACCTCTAGGATGGAAGTCGCAAGGCAAAGCCGTTGACTTTTATGACGTTAAAGCAGACTTAAGCCACTTGTTGGCGGGTCACACATTGAACTTTGTAGCGGAAACTCACCCGGCATTGCACCCAGGCCGAAGCGCGCGCATTGATATTCAGGGTAAATCTGTGGGTTGGATCGGTGAGCTGCACCCGCAATGGCGACAAGAGTGGGGCTTTCCATTGGCGCCTGTTGTTTTTGAAATTGAATTGGATGCTGTACTTTCCCGCCCTGTTCCTCAAAGCAAATCCATTCCTCGCTTGCACCCGGTAGAGCGTGATCTGGCGATCGTGGTGAGTGAATCTGTCACGCATGAAAATTTAATGTCGTGCATCATGGGTTCTGCCACTCAAAATTTGCTGCGAAATACGGTATTGTTTGATATCTACAGACCATCCAAGCCGGATACTTCTGTCCACGCAGGTGAAAAAAGCATGGCAGTGCGTTTGTTTTTGCAAAGCACAGATGAAAATACATTAACTGAGGCGCAAATTGATTCAGCACTTCAGTCAGTCATTGCGCAATTAAGCAGCCAGCTTTCAGCAAGACTGCGTACTTGAAGGAAACATTCAAATGAATCTCTCATTCGAAACCATTGAAACACCTGCTCTGACTAAGGCGCAACTCGCTGAATTGTTGTTTCAACAAATTGGATTGAACAAGCGTGAATCCAAAGACATGATCGATGCTTTTTTTGATCTTATTTCCAAGCAATTGGTTGACGGTCAGGATGTAAAGATTTCTGGCTTCGGTAATTTCCAAATTCGCACTAAAGCACCTCGACCGGGCCGAAACCCGCGCACTGGGGAAACCATTCCCATCAAAGCGCGCAGAGTTGTGACTTTTCACGCCAGCCAGAAACTCAAAGAGCAAATCCAGGGTATGTCTGCTGCAATAGCTGAATAAGAAAACTTTTTTGGCATTTTTACTGACTAAGTAACTCTTGTTCAGGCTAACGTGAATTTTCACGGTGTGGCTATTTCATTTTTTTTGATCAATTTTTAAATTTTCATGTCGATTTACTTTGAATGGCCGCCGTCTTCGTGTAACCTCTAATACCCTTTCTAACTGATTGTTTCCATGGAGAATTCTCTCCCTTCCATTCCAGCTAAACGCTATTTCACAATCGGTGAGGTAAGCGATTTATGTGGCGTCAAGCCACATGTGCTGCGCTATTGGGAACAGGAATTCACGCAACTGCGTCCCATGAAAAGACGCGGTAACCGACGCTATTACCAACACCACGAAGTGTTGATGATTCGCCGTATTCGGGACTTGTTGTACGAGCAAGGTTTCACCATCAGTGGTGCGCGAAATAAATTGCAGGAACTGGTTCAAACCGAGAGAGACAAAAAACGTGCTGGTGAAGTGATGCTAAGTGGCATAGAGGAGTTGGAGGATAACTTGGCCATGGGGGATGCCAAAGCAGAAGATCCTTGGGTCAGTAATCTTTCAGAAAATGGCGCTTACAGATTGCAGCTTCTTCGTCAGGAATTATTTGAAATTCGTGGGCTTCTAGATTAAAGCCCGTATTGTCACAGCTATAATACAAACTGATTTCGGCGTGTAGCGCAGCCTGGTAGCGCACTTGCATGGGGTGCAAGGGGTCGCGAGTTCGAATCCCGCCACGCCGACCATATAGTTAAAGGGTTAGTTCTCTCAAGGAACTAGCCCTTTTTTAATCGATATACCCATGAAAAAATTGATATTTTTTGTTTGCTTTTTTTGTGTAGCCAGCCATGCTGAATGGTCTTTGTTTCACACAGCAGACGATAAATCACAATTTTTTCTGGACCCGGAAACTTTGATTGTGTTAGACGGATTCAAGCGTATTTGGATTCTTAATGAGTTCGATCAAGCTAATTTACAAGGAACCAAATCATTTCGGTCTATCGAAGAATATGATTGTGTTCAATCTCTATCTCGGGTAATGCAAATTGCTGCTTTCAAAGGCTCTATGGCTACAGGTCAGTTGCTTGCAAAGCAGCATGGTAACGGTCATTGGAAACCCATTGAATCAGCAAGTGTTGAAGAGATGATTCGTGAAAAAGTTTGCAGTCCACTTCAATAAATCTTAAGATAGCCTCTAGTCATTAATTCTTATTAAAATAACCACAAAAGAGGTAGCTCTCAACATGGCAGTCATGGTCTGTACAAAATGCGGATTGTCAGATGACAATCCCAAGCCTCTTCGGTGTGCAAAATGCGGTGGTAAAGACTTTTATGCATCAACACCTAGTGCATTTGGAAAAAAACCATCTACTCAGGCTAGCGAAGCAAATATGACAGAGACTGAAATAAAAGAGACTCCAACTCCCGCATCTGCAGGGGTAACTTTATTTGACAAGTACGGAGGCGTTCCAGTCATTGCGAAACTGGTTCGCGCATTTCATAAAGAGGTCATGTCCAGGCCGCATTTAGCAGCTTATTTTGATGGTGTTGATCTCGTGCTTTTGGCAGAGCACACGGTCAAATACATTGCGTTTGTCATGGGCAAGCCGGCCGAAATTTATACCGGACGCGATATGTATACGGCTCACGCTAAGTTTCATATACACGGCATTCACTTCGATGAAGTTGCTGATGTGTTGAAAGATATTTTGTTGGGTGCAGGCGTAGAAAAAAAAGACATAGAAAGTATCATGCAGAGAATCGAAGGTTTACGCGAAATGATCATTGTCTGAAAAGGATATCGAATGAGCAAAAGCATTTCTAGCCAAGCTTTGAAGTCTTCGACGGATCATTCACACGGCACGCCTGCAAAAGCCATGTTGTTCAATGAATTGGCGCTGCGCTATGTTTCAACCCAATCAGACAAGTTATCGGTTGAAATTTTAAATGGCCGTATGTCAGATTTGAGCGAGCAGTTATTGTCGTATTTCGGACTCTGCCCCATCACAGACATCAATCCGCAAAGACTGCGTAAATTTATATACATGCTTGAGACCAACGGCAGTTCTGAGAAAAAAATAAACGCCTGTTTGGTTACTTTCAGAGCCTGTATGCGATTTGCTTTAAGTCACCATTGGATCACTGACCCGACCATGACCAAACCACTGTTGAACCGGGATGAGTTTTTGTTGCCCGATCAAACGATGATGTCAACTCACGAATTTAATGACTTGTATCAAGATTTGGTTCAGGGTATGACCCAGGGCACTTTCCACTAGCGAGTGGGTACGCCCCCGTAGGTTTGCCACGTGGAGCCTGCCAGCCAACCGGCATCTACCGGTAAATTGATACCTGTGATCGCAGTGGCTTGAGGGGATAACAAAAAGGCCACCGCTACCGCCACTTCATGGGGCTCTACCAAACGACCCATGGCGGCTTGAGACATCAAGTCCTTAGGGTCACGATCGCCCCGGTCAATTGCAGCTTGTAGCGCTTGTGTTCTTGTGTAGCCGGGTGAGACCGCGTTGATTCTCACGCCAGTGCGACCCCATTCGGCTGCCATGCCTGCGGTCATTGAAATCACCGCAGCTTTGGCGGGTGCATAGGCATGAAGCGGGTTTGAGCGCATGCCCGCAATAGAAGCGAGATTGACAATGGCTCCACGTCCGCGTTTGACCATGGCATGTCCAAACAAAGAACAGCACAAATAGGTGCCCCTGAAATCCACATTCAAAACCCGCTCCCACTCCGACATGCTTAATTGATCAGGGGGGAGTCGATTTTGTAATATGCCTGCACTGTTGACTAGACAATCAACATCACCATATGTTTTTTCGATTTCTGCCAAGCTGGCTTTGAGTGCCAATTCATCGGTGACATCACACGCGATGAACCCAGCGGCTTTCGGGTGTGAGCCAGAGACTGACCCGGGCAAGTCCATCACAACGACGTGATGACCGATATCTATCAAATGTTCCACGCAGGCAGCACCAATGCCGCTAGCTCCACCTGTGACTAAAGTAATTGATTTTTTTTGCATGCTTCTAGGGAGTTATTGGTTACCGATGACGCCTTGGAGAATCACGAATTTAGCGGAAAAAGTGGCTTTGGCAGACCCGTTTGACAACACTTTATTTTCAGGGTTGAGGGCCGATACATTGAATTGGTATTCGTGTCCCAGTGTAGTGAAATTTTCTGGGCATGGACCCTTGTATTTATCCAAGGCGCCGGGTTCAATCACAAACTCTGCAGGATAGCCCTCTGCGTGGGTAAGTAATCCACCGCCGTGGTCATGCTTGTGATTATCCAGATCAATCATTTGTACATTGAGTTGGGTAGTCCCCGATGGGATATTTTTCAATTTCAATGCAGGGGAAATGCTTGAGCAATGGTGTGAAATGAGCCATCTGAATTCCACGTTCAGCGTGTTTTGTGCCCAAGCCGGGATGAAGCAGAAAAATAAGAGCAGTGCTGTCAAGCATTTCATGGCGTACTCCAGATATTTGCTTATTATGGACGTTGACTGCGGTAGTAATCTAAATATTAAAAGCTATTTTTTAAGCCTTGGGCTAGGGGCTAACACGGCCATGCAGCAAAGAGCAACTGGCGTAAAATTCTGATGTTAAATTTTCAAATGGTTGAATAAAGATGCTAAGTGACATTGAGATTGCACAGGCTGCAACATTAAAACGGATTGCTGATCTGGCTCAAAGCCAGTTGGGAATATCAGACGACCATTTGTACGCTTACGGTCACCACAAAGCCAAATTGTCATTGAAATACATAGCCGATTTACCGGCTAAAAAAGACAGCAAAATCATTTTGGTCACAGCCATTTCACCCACACCCGCTGGGGAGGGCAAAACTACAACCACCGTGGGACTGGGGGATGCCCTTTGCAAAATTGGCAAAAAAAGCTTGATCTGTTTGCGTGAACCTTCTCTGGGCCCCGTCTTTGGCATGAAGGGTGGCGCTACCGGTGGAGGTATGGCGCAAGTGGTTCCCATGGAGGATATCAATCTTCATTTCACCGGAGATTTCGGCGCCATTGGCTTAGCCCATAACTTGTTGTCTGCCATGTTGGACAACCACATTCACCATGGCAATGCATTGAAGATCGATACCCGACGTATCAGTTGGAAGCGCGTTATGGATATGAATGACCGCGCATTGCGTCAAATGGTGGTGGGTTTGGGTGGAACCGCCAACAGCGTGCCAAGGGAAGATGGTTTCGATATCGTGGTGGCTTCCGAGGTCATGGCTATTTTTTGCCTGGCAACCAGTTTGGCTGATCTCAAAATGCGTTTAGGCCGTATTGTGGTGGCTTACAACACCGAGGGCGAACCTGTTTTGGCCAGTGATTTGAAAGCCCACGGTGCCATGGCCGCTTTGTTGCGTGATGCGTTTGCGCCCAATATTGCCCAGACGCTTGAAAATAATTTGGCCTTCATTCACGGCGGACCGTTTGCCAATATTGCGCATGGATGCAACTCTGTTGTGGCAACAACGACCGCCGCAAAACTCGCTGACTATGTGGTGACCGAGGCGGGGTTCGGTGCTGATTTGGGGGCGGAAAAATTCATTGACATTAAATGCCGCAAGGCTGGCTTGAAGCCATCTGCGGTTGTCTTGGTTGCCACAGTACGCGCTTTGAAATACCACGGCGGTGTAGCCGTCAAGGAATTGGGAACAGAAAATCTACTGGCTCTTGAAAAAGGCATGGTTAATCTGCAAAAGCATTTGCACAACATCCGCACACACTACGGATTGCCTTGTGTGGTCGCAATCAATCACAGAACAGAAGACACGCCTGCTGAAATTGC
Organism: Comamonadaceae bacterium; assembly: GCA_947461325.1. GTDB lineage: Bacteria > Pseudomonadota > Gammaproteobacteria > Burkholderiales > Burkholderiaceae_C > Limnohabitans. The sequence continues at coordinate 7,547 of CANHLD010000028.1, read as the reverse complement.
CATGCTTGAAAAAGCCTGCGCTGCCTATGACGCACAAGTGGTAGTGGCCAAGCACTGGGCACAAGGTGGTGCAGGTGCCGTTGATTTAGCCCACGCAGTCGTTGCATTGTGTGAACAACCAAACAAATTTCAATTTGTCTACGATGAAAAGCAAAGCTTGTGGGAGAAAGCTGAGAGCATTGCTCGCAAGGTTTATGGGGCGCAAGGTATTTCTGCAGATGCCAAAGCTAAAACCTTGATAGATAAATTGCAAGAGCAGGGCTACGGACACTATCCCGTGTGTATTGCCAAAACCCAATATTCTTTTTCCACGGATGCCAAGGCGCTTGGCGCGCCAACAGGTCACACTTTGCATATACGTGAAGCAAGGCTTGCTGCAGGGGCAGAATTTGTTGTGTTGGTTTGCGGCGATGTCATGACCATGCCAGGACTTCCCAAAATACCGTCAGCGCATGCCATTGACATAGATGCAGATGGAAATATTGTGGGTTTGTTTTAAGGTGTACACATGAAAAATTCAAAACTTTGGCTGGCTGGTGTCTCTGCGGTGTCTCTGTCCACCTTGTTTGCTTTGTCTGTACCGCTGACCGCGTTGTCTGATAACAATGACAAGGTCTTGATCGACAAAGCCAACACCTTGTTCAAACCATTGCCTGCAAGTTCCGCGCTAGAAAACACCGACCTCACGCCAAACCGAGTTGCACTCGGCAAAGCTTTGTTTTTTGAAACCCGTGTGTCCTCTGATGGCAGACTCGGTTGTGCAACATGTCACAACCCTGCTTTTTACGGCGGTGATTCTCTTGCTTTATCCGTAGGCATCCACGGCAAAGTGCTGCCTAGAAATGCACCCACGGTTTTCAACACTTCATTGTTGATGGCGCAACACTATGGCGGAAACCGGGCAACTGTGGAAGAGCAGGCATTCAAGTCATTACTCAGCCCCTTGGCTTACGGCAACACATCCAACGAGCAAGTTGAAACCAAGCTGACTAAGCTCGGTTATTTGCCTTTGTTTAAGGCAGCGTATCCCGCTGATGAAAAGCCTGTGAGCGTAGAAAATTGGAGCAAGGCCATAGGTGCTTTTGAGCGCACATTGCTAACGCCTTCACCCTTTGATAAATTCTTGAAAGGCGATGCGCAAGCCTTGTCCAAAAACGCCAAATTGGGTTTGGAGAAATTCATCAACACAGGATGTTCTGGTTGCCATAACGGTGCGACGGTAGGTGGCCAGTCTTACCAAAAATTTGGTATCACACAAGATTATTGGAAGGTCACTGGCAGTACACCCAAAGATGCTTTGGGCGGCTACGACAAAGGGCGTTTTCACGACACCAAAAATGAGGCTGATGCTTTCATGTTCAAAGTACCTCAGTTGCGCAATGTGGCTATGACCCCGCCTTATTTTCATGACGGATCAGTGGACACTTTGCCGCAAGCTGTGCGTGTGATGGCGCAACTGCAGTTAGGCAAGCAGTTGTCAGATGAAGACGTGATGCAGATTGTCAGTTTCTTGGAGTCTTTGACTGGAGACATTCCAGCAGACTTTGCCAAAGTGCCGCGTTTGCCCGTAGCTCCACATTGATCTCAAGCAGCAGTTTCATCTGTCGATTCACGCAGATGCGTTTCTTGACTCATGCTGTGTTGCTTGCAGGGCTTTGCCTGCCGGTTCTGGCCAAAGCTGAATGGTCTTATTTGTCTGGTGCAGACGGGGATACCGTGCTGCTTGACCGGTCAACGCTGATTCAAAATAAAAACCGAAATTCAACTATTTGGATGCTGACAAATTTTGGCCATCCAACGGCACAAGATGTTTTGTCCGTTGCTAAATGGATTGAGTTTGATTGCGATCGTGACCGCTACAGGTATTTGGCTGTCTATGGTTACGAAGGACAAATGCAAACCGGTGCCAAACTCATCAACATGACAAAGCCGTCACTTTGGGACAAAACAAAGTATGGAACAGTTTTGAAAAACATACAACTCATTGCCTGCCTGCGCGGCCCCTTGCTGAGGTAAACAAAAAAATGCAAATGAACTTTGTCGAAACCAATTGGTTGCGTATCGGTTATCGAGAATGGAATCCGGATGCCCAGCGCTGTGTTGTGTTGACCCACGGTTGGCCAGACAGCATTCGCTGTTGGCATCATGTCGTGCCCCATTTAGTGCAGGCCGGTTACAGAGTGATAGCCCCTGCTCTTCGGGGTTTTTTGCCCACTACTTTTTTGTCTGAATCCACGCCAAGAACCGGTCAATTGACCGCGCTGGGCCGAGACATGGTGGACTTTGTCCATGCCTTGAAGTTGGATAAGCCTGTTTTGGTGGGTCATGACTGGGGCGCACGTGCAGTGGCCAATGCCTGCGGTTTGCAACCTGGTATAGCCAGTCACATGGTGATGATCTCCGTCGGTTACGGCACCAACGACCCGTCTCAGGCTTTGAGCATGGAACAAACCCAACTTTACTGGTACCACTGGTTCATGGCGACTGAACGCGGAAAGCGTACCGTCAGAGAAAACGGCAAAGCGTTTGCACAACGCATGTGGGATACCTGGGCGCCAGCGGGCTGGTATTTACCGGATGAATTTGAGCAAACTGCCATGGCTTTCAACACTTCAGACTGGGCGGAAGTGACATTGCATTCTTACCAGCATCGTTGGGGTCATGCGCCATCCGATCCTTTTTATGATGCGGATGAAAAAAAATTGATTCCTGCGCCGGTGTTGGATGTGCCGACATTGATGTTGCACGGAGAGCAAGACGGCGTCAGTTTGCCAGCTACATCCGCCAAAAAAGAGCGGTTTTTCAAAGGCAGGTATGAAAGACAGTTGCTTGCAGGGGTAGGTCATTTCCCTCAGCGCGAAGCACCCGAGAAAGTGGCTCAAGCCATTTTGCAATTTATCAAGTGATCAGCTCTCGAGCCAGTCGCAAATGACTTTCCACTGCTGTAAATCTTTCTCCACCTTGCTTGGCGTGATATCGAACAAACTCAGGCCGTGTGCAGCCAAATGCAAGTAATATTGGGTATCGCGTAAGTAGCCGACGATAGGCACATCAAGCCCGGCCATGAACTCACGTAACTTGTTGGCAGCGATGGTTCTTTCATCAACTCGCATGCCGATGATGCCGAGTTTAGTTTTGCTGGCTTTGGTGATTTCACGTACCTGAGTAATGAACGCTTGAGAGGCGTACATATCAAAAATACTGGGCATGATGGGAATGAGCAATTTGTCTGCGCGAGTGACGACTTCTTTGAAACGCCAGCCGCCTAGGCCGCCGGGTGTGTCAATCACCACATGTGTTGTGCCTCTAGGCGGTTTTGCTGTCAATACCAGATCTGCTTGCAATTCCCATGTAGATATGCGGTTGGTTTCAGCAGGGCGCAAATCAAGCCAAAGCCTAGATGATTGCTGTACATCTGCATCACCCAGCATCACAGAATGTCCACGTGACGCAAAAAACCCCGCCACGTTAGTGGACAGGGTGGATTTTCCTGACCCCCCTTTGGGGTTAGCTATCACTATCACTGGCATATCAAGACAGATTCCAACCTTTTCCGTTTCTGCAATAAGTCAGGGCTTGGTTATACAAGGCTTGACCTGAAGGGCTACCTTTGACAGAGAGCAGGTAGTTCTTCAGTGGCATCATATCCGTTGATCGCGCGCAGTCAAAACCGCGTCCCAGTTCGCCGTTGAAATGCAGCACAACCCGTCCGTTGGCTTGCACACGTTTGTAAGACGCGCCTAAGAAGGCTACAGCACAAGCGGATTCACATTGTTGACCTTCGGTCACAATCAACTCAAGGGCTTGTGACTTGAACCACTGCCCGAGTTGCATACCAAGCATCAATTCACCTTGGGCGGAATTTACATAGACAGGGGTGACCAAGCGGATGCCGTTTTTGCGAATACAGGGTTTCAAATTTTGCAGCAAGCTGCCCAAACCAGTCAGGGCACTGCTGTCAAGGTAGCCAGAGAACTCCACAATATCCAATGAGCCAGACATGCATTCGGGGTAATTCAAACGGCTGTGTCTGGCCTCAAAACGTTCGCCAAAAACAGAGCTGACCAATTGCATTTGAGACTGCGGATAGCCGTAGCTGTTTGATCCCATGACCACTTGGTAGGGCACAGCTTCAAGGCCGGCCTGGCGCGGATTGACACAGCCGAGCAACAGCATCAGCGGTAGTAGCAGCAGGGTTGAAATTGTTGACATCTTCATGGACGACCTTGATGAAATGAATGACAAATTGCCACTCTTGATGGTCGACACAGCCAATGAAAACTTGAGCGATCGCAACCGTCGTTAGGACGGCTGCGACACCTTATTTGCTCAGTGAACAACCATCAAAGTGAATGGATAAACATAGGCTTGCAAGCTCACAAGTATCCCCACCAGACAGGCCAAAGCAATGGAATGGAAGAAGACATAGCGCAGGATGTCGCCTTCATGGTTAAACCAGCGCGTGGCAGTTGACGCCACCACGATGGACTGGGCATCAATCATCTTGCCCATGACGCCGCCTGAGCTGTTGGCCGCACCCATCAGGTTGGGCGACAGGCCCAATTGCTCGGCTGCCACTTTTTGCATTCCGCCGAACAACACATTCGATGCCGTATCTGAGCCTGTGAGTGCCACACCTAACCAACCCATCAAGGTACCAAAGAAGGGATAGAAGACGCCGGTATTGGCAAACGCCAAACCGAGGGTGGTATCAGTGCCAGAGTAGCGTGTCAAGTAACCCAGTGCCAGCATCAAAACGATGGTGAGAAGTGAATAGCGAACCAGCCAAATCGTTGAGAAGAAAATACGGATCATGTGGAGCGGGTTGTACTTCATCACCAAACCACCAACGATGGCGGACAACAATATGCCGGTGCCGGTGGAAGACAACAAATTCAGCGTGTAGATGGCACTTTCGGTTTTGGGTGTAGGTACAACCGGCGGCATTTTCTCAATCAGGTTGTGCAAACCATCCAAGGGAAATTGCGGTGCAAAGATGCCATTCAAATAGGCCTTCACAGATGGCAAACCCCAGATGAAGATGAACACGGTGAGGATGGCCCAAGGAGTCCAAGCGCGGATGATGTCGTCGCGTGAATGCACGGTGACGGCGCGTGGTGCTTGCGCTTCGCCGCCGGTGGTCTCGTGGCCTTTTAAAGACACAGAAGTCCAGATGGTTTTGGGTTGCCAGTAGCGTAGGAAGGTGACCAAACTGGCCATGCTGACCACGGCGGCGATGATGTCCACCAACTCGGGGCCGATGAAGTTAGACACCAAAAATTGCATGACGGCAAAACTCAAGCCGGTGACCAAAATAGCAGGCCAAATTTCCCACATGGCGCGTCTTCCAGCAAAGGCCCAGATCAACCAGAAGGGCACGAGCAATGAAAAGAATGGCAACTGGCGACCCACCATCATGGAAACTTGCATGGCGTCATAGCCATGCACTTTAGCCAAGGTGATGATGGGAGTACCCAAAGCACCAAACGCCACTGGTGCGGTGTTGGCAATCAAGGACAAACCAGACGCTGCCAATGGTGAAAAGCCCAAGCCAATCAGAATGGCCGCGGTCACCGCCACAGGTGTACCAAAACCTGCTGCACCTTCAAAGAATGCGCCAAACGCAAAGGCAATCAGCAGCAATTGCAAGCGTCGATCTTCCGTGATGCCAGCAATGGAATCTTGTAACACCTTGAAACTGCCGTTTTGCTCCGTGAGTTGGTGCAGAAAGATGATGTTGAGCACAATCCAGCCAATGGGCAATAAACCGGTTAACCCGCCATACAGGGCAGCATTGGCCGCCATTTCGCTTGGCATTCCGTAAACCACAATCGCAATGGCCAATGCGGCGACCAAGCCTGCACCTGCAGCGATATGGGCTTTCAAATGAAAGAAGCCCAACCCTGCCAACATGACGACGACTGGAATGGCAGCTAAAAAAGTTGAAAAAACCATGTTGCCCATGGGGTCGTATATTTGTTGCCAGGTCATTGCAAACTCCAAGACTTAAAAAAGAAAATTATAGGAAGATCTGTCACAGGGTTTTCCCATGGCAAATGAAATGAGAGACAAATGATTGAACGCACACTTTTCAGCCCTGAGCATGAATCTTTCCGCGACAGTTTTCGCCGTTTCATGAACCTTGAAATCGCCCCGTTTCATGCGGCATGGGAGCACCAAGGTTTTGTAGACAAAAAGGTGTGGCGCAAAGCAGGCGAACTCGGTTTTCTCAACATGAGCATGCCCTCAGAGTATGGCGGTGCAGATGCAGACAAATTATTTTCAGTGATTCAAATTGAAGAACTCAGCGCCGCCGGTTTCAGCGGCATCGGTTTTGGTCTGCATTCGGAAATTGTGTCGCCCTATTTATTGCACTATGGAACTGACGCGCAAAAGAAAAACTATCTGCCGCGCTTATCAAGCGGTGAGATGGTGGGTGCTATTGCCATGACAGAACCTTCAGCGGGCAGCGATTTGCAAGGCATCAAAACGACGGCCAGCTTGCAAACCGATGGCAGTTATTTGCTCAATGGCAGCAAAACCTACATCACCAACGGTTGGCATTCGGATTTGGTGATTGTGGTGGCCAAAACCAACCCGGCGGCAGGCGCCAAAGGAACCAGTCTTTTTCTGCTCGAAGCGGGAACGCCTGGTTTCACCAAAGGCAAACCGCTGCACAAACTGGGCTTGAAAGCGCAAGACACATGCGAGTTGTTTTTTGACAATGTGCGATTGCCTGCTGACAGTTTGCTTGGTGGCCCTGATTTTTTGAACAAGGGTTTCATTGGCTTGATGGAGCAATTGCCGTGGGAGCGTTTGCAAATTGCCATTGGCGCTGTTGCGGCTTCGCAAGCAGCTATTGGCTGGACCTTGGATTTTGTGAAGCAGCGACAAGTGTTTGGGCAACCTGTGGCAGGGTTTCAAAACACCCGTTTCAAGCTGGCTGAAATGCAAACCGAAGTGCAGGTTGCCCGCGTCTTTGTCGACAAATGCACAGAGTTGTTGCTGCAAGACAAACTCGATACAGCCACGGCCAGCATGGCGAAATACTGGACCACCGATTTGCAGTGCAAAGTCATGGACGAATGCGTTCAATTGCATGGCGGCAGCGGTTACATGTGGGAATACCCGATCACTCGCGCTTACGCGGATGCGCGGGTGCAACGCATCTACGGCGGCACCAATGAAATTATGAAAGAAGTGATTACCCGCAGCATGGGCCTAGGACTCAAATAAGCAGCAGGTCAGTGGATGCTTAAGGTATGCAATTCAAAGTCACCCTTGGCGCGGTCCGCAAAATAGCAACGCAATGTTTCCTTGACTGTGCGAAATGCCAAATCGTCCCAGGGGATGTCGGCTTCTGTAAACAAACGCGCTTCTTGAGTCTCATGGCCTGGATTGAACACCGGGCTTTGCAATGAGGCGCGAAAAAAGAAATGCACTTGCCCGACACGCGGCACATCAATCAGAGTGAACAAATCGTGCATTTCAATCAGAGCTCCAGCCTCTTCGTCAGTTTCGCGTGCTGCACCTTCGGCCAGTGTTTC
>CANHLD010000027.1 GCA_947461325.1 Comamonadaceae bacterium | reverse complement strand
TAGTCAAGCCGGCTCCAGATAGCTTATTTGCTGCTTCTTTTTACTTGCTAGACGAAGCGCAAATCAAGAAATCTGTTTTGGCTGTAACTGATACAGAAAAAAAATCATGGCCTCAAGCAACTGCATCTTTCCTAGCTAAATTTGTGTCTGGTTCGGTACATTCTTTATTAACTAAGTTATCACCACAAGCTGCTGTGGGCTTGCTTTACTACATTACGATTACGTTGTTGTTTAATGCAATGAAAGGTCTGGATGAGAACGGAACTATTTTTGGTCCCGGTACAAAAAGTATTCAAGAACGAAATGATCTTCATATGCAATTATCAATTCCTGGAAACTACGGCCAAGTGACTACCACAGATCCTAATTCTAGTCATAACTTTACAAATCAATACCCGCTAGGAGTTTGGGTAGTTAACCGTATTTTTGTTTCTGCTTTTTTCTCTATTGTGACTCATATGGCAACCCCTCTTGCTAAAACGACTGATACTGTGACTAAAGTAATTATGAAGACTGGGGTTAATGCGACTAAGTTTGTTGCTAAAAGTTCAATGTCATTAGCTGGAAAGCTTGGTAATAGTGTGATGAAAGGTGTTAATAAGTTAACCGGCAGAAACAATAATAACAGCAGAAGTAATGGGGGGGGCGAGGTATAGTTAAATTAATTTTGTGAATATTATTCTATTTGTATATATTTAGATCATCGTACAAATAAAAGCGGCTCAAGGGCCGCTTTTATCCTGTTCCGTCATCACATTTTTAAAAGATCCCACTATCAATATGGATTAAAAAATTCAAAAGCCACACGCATTTTGATGATCGTTATTTTTAAGAATTTTAGTGTGGCTTCTTGAACAAATCACCCACAATCTTAACGAATGACAGCGATCTGATCGCGCTTACCGCCTTTGTAGGTATACAAAGTCAGCGCACCATTTTTGATATCCCCTTTAGAGTCAAAAGAAATGGAGCCTGTCACACCTTTATAGCCTGCTGTTTTAGACAACTCTGGTAAATATTTACCAGGCTCACTCGAATTGGCACGTACCATCGCGTCCACCATCACATTGACTGCGTCATACACATAAGGCGCATACACCTGGACATCGGTATTGAAACGGGTTTTATAACGAGCATAGAAATCTTCCATGCCTTTCTTTTGCTGACCTTCCACACCGCCTGCCTCAGCACAGATGACCTGACCATCTGCCATGGCGTCCCCTGCCAGCTTGGCCAACTCGGTGGTACAGATACCATCACCACCGATGAACTTGGCGTTGATGCCCAAAGATTTCATTTGGCGAATCATGGGGCCGGCCACGGCATCCACTCCACCGAAAAACACAACGTCGGGTTTTTTCGCTTTGAGGGTGGTCAGGATAGACATGAAGTCCGTGGCTTTGTCGGTTGTGAACTCATGGCCGACCAAGGTGCCACCGGCGGCTTTCACTGCCTTTTCAAATTCTTCAGCTAAACCTTGACCGTAAGCAGTGCGGTCGTCGATCACGGCAATGGCTTTTCCTTTGACGGTATTGACAGCATAACGGCCCAAGGTGCCGCCCAATTGGACATCATCAGCCACCACTCGGAAAGTGGTTTTATAACCACTGCGGGTGAACTTGGGGTTTGTTGATGACGGCGAAATTTGAGGAATACCAGCATCGCTGTAAATTTTGGAGGCCGGAATCGAGGTGCCGGAGTTCAAGTGACCGATCACACCGTTAACTTTGGAGTCCACCAACTTTTGCGCTGCGGCGGTGCCTTGCTTGGGATCGGCTGCATCATCTTCAGCCACCAATACCAGTTTGACCAGCTTGCCGCCAATTTTCACACCCTTGGCATTCAGGTCCTCGATGGCCATACGTGCACCATTCTCGTTGTCTTTGCCTAAGTGCGCTATCGCGCCACTCATGGGTGCAACGTGGCCAATCCTCACCACTTCTTCAGCCATCGCATTCGCAACGAAAAAAGCTGCTGTAGCAATACATATTTTTCTGACGATCATTCATTTCTCCTGTTTGAAGCGATAAGCTGACGGTCAGAATGAACTGACGCGATCCGGACCAAGACACTTACCGACAAAAAGTCCACATGCTTTACTCACCCAAATAAGCTGCTCTGACTTTGGGGTCAGCGAGCAATTCTTTGCCTGGCCCAGTCATGGTGATCAGACCCGACTCCATCACATACCCCCTGTTGGCGATGGCCAAGGCTCGGCTGGCGTTTTGCTCAACCAGCAACACCGTCACGCCTTGGGCATACACATCACGCACCACCTCAAAAATCTTGTCCACCATGATGGGCGACAAACCCATGGACGGTTCGTCCAGCAGCAGAACTTTGGGCCGACTCATCAAAGCCCTTCCCATGGCCAGCATTTGCTGCTCTCCGCCCGACATGGTGCCGGCAAGCTGGTCTTTGCGCTCACGCAGACGTGGAAAGATGTTGAACATCTTTTCCATGTCATTAGCAATGCCTGCTGTATCGGTGCGGATATAAGCCCCCATCTTCAGGTTCTCAATGATGGACATACGGGTAAACACACCACGACCTTCTGGCACCATGGCCAAGCCTTTTTTAACCAAGTCCCATGTGCCTTGGCCAGCAATGCTGTGGCCCATATATTCGATGAGGCCTGCATTCAAGGGCTGGGTGCCTGTGACGGCTTTCATGGTGGTGGTTTTGCCAGCCCCGTTAGAGCCTATCAATGTCACCAGTTCGGCCTCGTGTACTTCAAAATCAATTCCTTTGACAGCTTGAATGCCGCCATACGCCACTTTCAGACCTTTGACTTTCAGCAAGGTGGTGCTCATGTCAGTTTCCTCGCGTGCCCAAATAGGCTTGAATCACTTGGTCATTTTTTTGAACTTCGCTGGGTGTACCCTCGGCAATCGTTTTGCCATAGTCCAGCACCGTCACACGATCACACAGCCCCATGACCAGTTTGACGTCGTGCTCGATCAGTAAGATGGTGCGGTTGTCCTTGCGAATGCGGTCAATCAAGTCACGCAGCTGCACCTTCTCGGTGGCGTTCATGCCCGCTGCCGGCTCGTCCAGCGCGATCAGTTGCGGGTCGGTAGCCAAGGCGCGTGCAATCTCTAAGCGGCGCTGGTCACCGTAGGGCAGAGTGCGCGATTTATAGTCTGCGTATTTGCCAATGCCCACATAGTCAAGCAACTCTTGGGCGCGTTGTGCGATAGCCGCTTCTTCGGCCTTGAAGCTGGGCGTTCGAAAAATTGCCCCCAACAAGCCCGTATGTGTGCGCATGTGGCGCCCAACCATCACATTTTCCAGAGCCGTCATTTCAGCGAACAAACGGATGTTTTGGAAGGTCCGTGCAATACCGGCTTTAGCAACTTCATGCACCGCCGTCGGTTCATAAGGTTTACCTGCCAGCTCAAACGTTCCGCTGTTGGGCGTGTACAACCCGGTTATGACGTTGAAAAAAGTTGTTTTGCCTGCGCCGTTGGGGCCGATCAAACCATAGACTTGTCCGCGGTCAATCTTCATGCCCACATCGGTCAGGGCTTGCAAACCGCCAAAGCGCTTGGAAATGCCTACGACTTTCAATACCGTGTCGCTCATCTCAGGCACCTTCTTTTGCAAGCAACGATTTGCCATGTTCTGGTGAAGGCCACAGGCCGCGCGGGCGCACCAGCATGATGATGATCATTGCCATCGCAATCAGTAACTGTCGCAAAATCGCCGCATCCAAGCGACCATCGGTTAGCGTCTGCAATGGGCCGACCAAATAGCGCAGAACCTCGGGCAAAGCGGACAACAAAATCGCCCCCAAAATCACACCCGGCAAATGGCCAAGTCCACCCAGCACCACCATGGCAACGATCATCACCGACTCCATCAGGCTGAATGACTCCGGCGATACAAAACCTTGAAAACCGGCAAACATGGCGCCCGACACACCACCAAACGTCGCCCCCATGCCAAAGGCCAAAAGTTTGAGGTTACGCGTGTTCAGCCCCATGGCTTTGGCGGCAATCTCGTCTTCGCGAATCGCCATCCAAGCGCGTCCAATGCGCGAGTGTTGGATGCGGTGGGAAATCAAAATGGCGATCAGCACCAGACTTAGGAACAAGTAGAAGTGCAAACTCACGGAGGTAATTTCAAAACCACCAATGTCTAACTTTTTGCCCAACTGAATGCCAAAAAAGCTGAACGAATCTATTTGGTCAATCCCTTTGGGGCCGTTGCTAATGTTGTAGGGTTGATCCAGGTTGTTCAAAAAGACCCTGATGATTTCACCAAAACCCAAAGTCACAATGGCCAGATAGTCGCCGCGCAACTTGAGTGTGGGTGCGCCCAACAAAAGCCCAAATAATCCGGCCGCAGCCGCAGCCACCGGCAAAATGAACCACAGAGGCGCATGCAAGCCGCTAGGAAACATAGCCGCTATGGCTGGAAACATGTCGGTCAAATGGGGTGAAGCCAACAGCGCGTATACATAAGCGCCAACAGCAAAGAAGGCCACAAAGCCCAAGTCGAGCAGGCCAGCGTACCCAACCACAATGTTTAGACCTACTGCCAAGAGCACATACAGCAAGGCCATATCTGCAATGCGCACCCAAGCATCGCCATAGTTCTGCAGTAGCAAAGGCAAGAGCACCAAGCCCAAGCCCAAGAGCGCGGTAGTCGGCGTTTTGTTAGATTTCATCAATATCCCTCCGTTCTCAAGCGCGATCGGCCACACGCTCACCCATCAGACCCGAGGGCCTCAAGGTCAACATAAAAATCAGCACGATGAAGGCAAAAATATCCGAGTAATGGCTGCCCAGAACGCCGCCCGTGAGTTCGCCGATATAGCCCGCACCGATTGATTCAATCAGCCCCAGCAAGATACCGCCGACCACTGCGCCGCCCAAGTTGCCAATGCCGCCAAACACCGCCGCTGTGAACGCTTTGAGTCCTGGCAAAAAACCCATTGAGTGCTGCACCGTGCCGTAATTTGACGCATACATCACTCCCGCAATCGCAGCCAAAACCGCGCCGATGATGAACGTGGCAGAAATGACCATGTCGGGCTTGACGCCCATGAGCGAGGCCACGCTTGGGTTTTCTGCGGTGGCGCGCATGGCGCGACCCAATTTGGTCGCGTTGACCAGCCACATCAAAACCGCCAGCGAGACCGCAGTCACACCCAAAATCATCACCTGCGTAGGGCTGATCACCGCGCCTGCAATGTCAATGGGTTCGCTCGAAAGCACAGTGGGGTAGGCTTTGTAGTTGGGCTTCCAAAGAATCATGGCCAAGGTTTGCAACAAGATAGACATGCCGATAGCGGTGATTAAGGGCGCGAGTTTGGGCGCGCCGCGCAAGGGTTTGTATGCGATTTTTTCGATCGAGAAGTTGAGTACAGCGGCCACGACAGCAGCGATCAACAAAGCGATAAGCAAAATGACCCAGCCTGGCGCGCCGGGCATGGCTACTTGCATCATCCCGATCACCGTCCAGCTGGTCAAAGCAGCCACCATCAACACTTCACCATGGGCAAAGTTAATCAGGTTGATGATGCCGTAGACCATGGTGTAGCCCAAGGCCACCAAGGCGTAAATGCTGCCCATCACCAGACCGTTGATGATCTGTTGAAGCAAAACGTCCATGCCATTTCCCCGTTGTTTGACTGGTGTATTGCCGGTCAATTTTTCGATGCAAAATCAATGCACTATCAGCTTGAGCGGCTGCATAGTGCTCATTTGTCTCAGTTCCAAAAATACTTAAACTGAATTTACTGAACCCATAATTTTATTTAACTAAAAAATTAATAAAATTATTTTTTATAGTTATTTGTACCGCTTTTACTTGACTACTGCCGTGAACTGCTTCATCAAGGCACTCCACTGTGTTCGAGCTGCCTTGAGGTTGCGCTCTTTGACATGACCAAAACCCCTGATTTGCTCTGGTATGCGCGCCACATCCACTGCCAGTCGATGGTTCTGGGCCGTCAGTTGATTCAAAATCACCGATAAGCTGTTTTGATATTCGGCAATCAAGGTGCGCTCAGTGCGGCGCTCTTCGGTGCGGCCAAATACATCCAGCGCTGTGCCGCGCAAAAACTTCAACTTAGCCAGAACTCTGAAACCGGTCAGCATCGCAGGTCCAAACTTTTGTTTGACCAACTCACCTTTCTCATTCTTTTTAGATGTCAAGGGCGGTGCCAAGTGGTAATTGAGTTTGAAGTCCCCTTCAAACATGCCAGTCACACGTGATAAGAAGGCGCGGTCGGTGTGCAGACGCGCCACCTCGTACTCGTCCTTGTAGGCCATCAGCTTGAACAGATAGCGAGCTACGGTTTCAGTCAGCACAGTTTTACCGAGAGAGGACTCGGCTTGTTGCACCTGTGAGACAAAGCGTAGATATCTTTGCGCATACGCTGAGTTTTGGTAGTCGGTCAAATAAGACACTCGGCGCTCGATCACCGTATCCAAGGTCTCGCGCTTCTTAAATTCAATCACCTGAGAAGGCGCCAAAACGCGCTGTACCGACGCCGCATCGTGCGCGGCATAACGTCCCCATTCAAAAGCAGTCTGGTTGTTTTGCACCTGTACGCCATTGAGTTCAATGGCGCGCACAATGCTTTCACGCGTCAAAGGAATCCACCCCTTTTGCCAAGCAAAGCCCAAGAGCATGGGGTTGACATAAATCGTGTCACCCATCAACTGATTGGCCATTGCATCGGCATCAAAAGTGCAGACAGCGTCCAAGCCAACGGCATGGGTAATTTCCGCTAGACATTGCTTGGCTGGGTTGTCCCAATCGGCGTTTTTCACAAAGTCGGCCGTGGGTGTGCCGTGCGAGTTCAAGGCCACACGGGTGCGGCCTTGGCGCATCCGCAAAACAGTCTCTTTGCTGGCCGTGACCATCGGGTCGCACCCGATGATTAAGTCGGCAGCGGCCATGCTCACGCGGGTAGTGCGAATCTCATCTTGGTGATTTGCAATTAACACGTGGCTCCAAGTTGCCCCGCCCTTTTGCGCCAAACCGGCCGCGTCTTGCGTGATGATTCCTTTGCCATCAATGTGACCAGCCATGCCCAGCAACTGGCCAATTGTGATCACACCCGTGCCGCCCACACCTGCCACCACCAGGCCATAGGCCTGCGTGATCTTGGGCAGGACGGGTTCTGGCAAGGCGCCCAAGTTGGAAGGTGATGCCATTTGATTTTTTGCTTTTTTCTTCAGCTGACCGCCTTCAACGGTGACAAAGCTAGGGCAAAAACCTTTAAGGCAACTGGCGTCCTTATTGCATGTGCTTTGGTTGATTGTGCGTTTACGGCCAAACTCAGTCTCCAGCGGCTCGACCGACAAGCAGTTTGACTGCATGCCGCAGTCGCCACAGCCTTCGCACACCAACTCATTGATAACAACCCGAACAGCAGGGTCCACCATGGTGCCGCGCTTACGGCGGCGGCGCTTTTCGGTGGCGCAGGTCTGGTCGTAAATGATGACAGTACAGCCCTTGATCTCGCGCATCTCACGCTGAATGCGATCGAGCTCGTCCCTGTGATGCACCGTGACACCCTCAGCCAGCACCACGCCATCGTATTTCTCTGGTTCATCAGTCACCACGTCAATGCGCTGTACGCCTTCGGTTCGCATGCTTTGCGCAATTTGCGCCACGCTGTGGCCTTCAGGGCGCTCGCCCAATTGCTGACCACCGGTCATGGCCACGGCATCGTTGTAGAGAATTTTGTAAGTGATGTTCACACCCGCCACAATGCTTTGGCGAATCGCCAACATGCCGCTGTGAAAGTAGGTGCCATCTCCTAGGTTTGCAAACATGTGTTGGACATGGGTGAAGGGTTGCTGACCAACCCACGGCACACCTTCGCCACCCATTTGGGTAAAGCCAACGGTACGCTCATCAATCCACACGCTCATGAAGTGGCAACCAATGCCAGCAATAGCTCGCGAGCCTTCGGGCACACGGGTCGAGGTGTTGTGCGGGCAACCGGAGCAAAACCAAGGGGTGCGCTCGCCATTGATGTTGACATTCATCACCTGCAAGGAGCGCTCTTTGGCCTCCAAAATCGCCAATTGCGCATCAATTCGTGCAGAGGCGTCAGCCGTCAGGCCGAGTTTTTTCAGTCTTCCCGCCAAGGCATTGGCGATCAAACCCGGCGTCAAATCGGCGTTGGCGCGCAGTAAAGTGCGGCTGTGGGGGTTGGACACCGACCATTCGCCACCGGTGGTTTCGCCTTCATGCTCTTCAAACTTACCCAGCACCCTTGGGCGTACATCATCACGCCAGTTGTACAACTCTTCTTTGACTTGGTACTCAATGAGTTGGCGCTTTTCTTCCACCACCAAAATCTCTTGCAAGCCGGTGGCAAATTCACGCACCGAATGGGACTCCAACGGCCAGACCACACCTACTTTATGCACCCGGATGCCCAGCCGCTGGCAAGTGGCATCGTCCAAACCGAGATCGAGCAAGGCTTGGCGTGTGTCGTTGTAGGCCTTGCCGCTGGCGATGATGCCAAAGCGGTCGTGCGGACCTTGCACTACGGTGTGGTTGAGTTTGTTGGCACGAATGTAAGCCAGCGCGGCGTACCATTTGTAGTCAAATAAACGTGCTTCTTGGTCTAGAGCATGGTCGGGCCACCTAATGTGCAAGCCGCTCTCTGGCATTTCAAATTCAGGCAAGATGATTTTTACGCGTTCCGGGTCGATCTCGACGGTGGCGCTGGACTCAACAATTTCTTGGATGGTCTTCATACCCGACCAAATGCCAGCAAAGCGACTCAGGGAAATTCCATGCAGACCCATGTCTAGCACTTCTTGTACCGAGGCGGGCAAAAACACCGGCAGACCACAGGCCTTGAAAATATGGTCGCTCTGGTGCGCCGCAGAGGAGCTCTTGGCCACATGGTCGTCGCCTGCCACGGCCAGCACACCGCCCCAGGGCGTGGTACCGGCCATGTTGGCGTGTTTGAAGACGTCCGAGCAGCGGTCCACACCGGGGCCTTTGCCGTACCAAATGCCAAACACACCGTCAAAACGGTGGGTGCCTGGCGGGGCAAAGCCCAGTTGCTGAGTGCCCCACAACGCCGTAGCGGCCAATTCTTCATTGACGCCGGGCTGGAAGACAATGTTTTGCGCTTGCAAATACGACTTGGCTTTCCATAGAAACTGATCGTAAGTGCCCAGCGGCGACCCGCGGTAGCCGCTGATAAAACCGGCCGTGTTTTTACCTTGCAATGCATCGCGTTGGCGTTGCAACATGGGCAGTTTGACCAAAGCTTGCACCCCGCTCATGAAAGCGCGGCCGTTTTCTAAGCTGTACTTGTCGTCCAGCGTCACGGTTTCCAAAGCCTTGCGAATCGATTCGGGAAGAGGGGCGTTCATCAAGATATCCAATACTCAAAGAACTGAAGAGTTTAGATTTCATTAACTGACAAATAATTTCTTTTTATTACACAATTTATTTATGCGATAAATATATATTTCTCGATAATGATTGATTTGAAAATATTTATTCCCTTTTGTGTTTATGAGCCACAGGCGCCAGTGATGGGTACTCGCATCAGCGTTCTTGAACCTCGTGTAGATACGTTTGAATCGTTCTGATGAGGCCAACTTTTCACACAAGAAAAATCATCAGTCAGCGCGGCAACTTCCCCCAATGACCCCTACATCTCAGAAGCTTTTTTTGTAAAGTGCGAGACTTTTTTTAACTGGTTGATGCATAAGACATCAAAGCAGCTCTGCAAGCTGATGTTGCAATATAGATCGCTCACACACATCAATTACCGCACCGGTGCAATGTTTGACATGAAGACATTGCCTAGGCAGGCTCACTCGCAAAATATTTGACAGTGTGGGGCTCACACCGCCCTCATTGCTCATCCCCTGGCAATACAGACGAGCGCGCAATCCACTTTTTTGCTTTGGCAAAGTCCACAGCCTCCTTGAGAATCTTGTTCCCCAAAGTACGAGCCGTGTGAATCATCTCCGAAAAATGTTTGATGTGGTTCTTATTGCCCAAATCTGGACTTTACGCACTTATTTGTGACCGGAAATTGCGACATCGTTCACAAACACTGCGTAGTTGAGCGCCGATTGTTGACAGCGACGACTCATACATTTTGTGTGAAATATTCTGTCGCAAAATAAGATTTCAATTTTTCAAACTAGCCCTTGCGATTTCTTCTGCAATAAAGCTTGTCTCAGAGCTCTTTTGATCCGCCAATTCAAAAATTCCTAACAAGGTATTTTCAATTTTGAGTACACGATCTTCGACTTCACTTTCGGCCTTATTGAAATATTCATAACAAGCCTTCATGATGCCACCAGCGTTGATTACAAAATCGGGCACATACAAAATACCTTTTTGACGTGCAAGTGAATTCATTTCAGAGGTGGCCAATTGATTGTTCGCACCGCCGGCAATGATCTTTACTTTCAATCGAGCAAGTGTGCCTGCATTAACCGTACCGCCTAAAGCACAAGGAGCGTAAATATCGGCATCCACATCGTAAATGGCATCCACACTTACGATTTTCGCATTCAACTCATTACGCGCCCGCTCCAAGGCATTGACATCAATATCGGCGACGATCAATTTTGCACCCGCCTTATGCAATCTTCGCGCATAGTCGTACCCGACGTTGCCCAAGCCCTGGACGGCAACTGTTAAACCTTCAAAACTATCACGGTGAAGATGGTGTTTGATAGCTGCGCGTGCACCCACAAAACAACCTAATGCGGTATAGGGGGAGGGGTCACCGTTGGGGCCGAGTCCAGCGACGTATTGGGTTTGCTTACTAACATGCGCCATATCGTCTGGGGTGGTGCCGACATCTTCTGCTGTGATGTAGAGGCCACCCATTCTTTCTATGGCTTCTCCAAGCGCCTCGAATATTGCTGGGCTTTTGTCTTGCTGAGGGTCACCCATGATGACGCATTTACCGCCACCAATGGGAAGACCAGCAACTGCATTTTTATACGTCATGCCGCGCGAAAGTCGCAGTACGTCATTCAAAGCCTGAGTCTCGCTTGAATAGTTCCACATACGGCAACCACCCATTGCAGGGCCTCGTTGGCTATTGTGGACGGCAACGATAGCCCTCAGTCGGGATTTAGGCTCAGAAACAAAGCTGATTTGTTCGTGGTCGTCAAAGCTGATGTTATTAAAAACGATTGCGCTCATATTCTTTCCTCAGGACCTGCGTGTCCTTGCTTTAGTTTGAGATCCCAAAATGAATTTGTTGGATTTTTTAGAGAAGGCTATCGAGTGCTTGGCTCACGTCATCCTTCAAATCTTGAAGAGTTTCAAGTCCCACTGATATGCGAACCAGCCCGTCTGATATGCCAGCGGCTTGCCTTTCTTGTGGGGTATATGTTGAATGGGTCATGCTCGCAGGATGCTGCGCCAAGGACTCCGCATCTCCCAAACTGACAGCACGCGAAATCATTTGAAGTGCGTCCAAGAATTTTTTTCCAGCCCCCACTCCCCCGACCAATTCAAATGCCACAATCCCGCCAAAGCGGCGCATTTGGCTTTTCGCCAATTCATACTGTGGAAAGCTTTTGAGACCCGGAAAATACACAGTTTGAACTGCTGGGTGTGAATCCAACAACTCGGCAATAACTTGGGCATTGTCACAGTGGCGATCTAGCCGCAAGTCCAATGTTTTTAACCCGCGTAAAAGCAAATAGGCATCTTGCGGTGACAAGACAGCACCTGTTAAATCTTTCAGACCTTGCATTCGAATTTGCAAAGCTGTCTCAGCATCTGCCATGACCGCCACACCAGCAGTGACATCACCATGTCCACCAATGTATTTGGTAGCTGAATGGACAACGACATCAGCCCCCAATGCAATAGGTTGCTGTAAATAAGGTGAGCAATACGTGTTGTCCACCACTACTTTGGCAGCATGTTGGTGCGCGATTTCAGCAACCGCCGCGATGTCAACCAAACTCATTGTGGGGTTCACAGGTGTTTCCAGATACACCACTTTGGTCTTTTTTGAAATCACATCTTTTAAATTTTGAGGATTTCGCAAATCAACATGTGATACTTGGACGCCAAAGTGCCCAATACCATGGTTTAAAAAAGCAAACGTACAGCCGTACATGGTCCGGTCCACAATGATCTCGTCCCCTGGCCGCAACAAAGTCCACAAAGTGGAGGCAATAGCCCCCATGCCTGAGCCAAACGCCACAGCACTGTCTCCTCCCTCAAGGGATGCCATGCGCGACTCAAACAAGGCCAAAGTCGGGTTTCCGATGCGGGTATAAAAATAACCTGGATCTTCCCCAGAAAAGCACTTTCCACCCAACTCAGCCGTTTCGAATGTGAATGTAGAGCTAAGAAAAATTGGCGGGATAAGCGCTCCCTGATGCTCTCGGGGGTTGTAGCCGTGGTGGATAGCTCGAGTGGCAAAACCCTGCTTTTTAGAAATAAAGCTCATAGATTCCTGACTTTGAAGTGCAGTTTTGAAGTTTTAATTTTCTCTTTGGAAATGAGAAATTACTTTTCTAAAACCCACCAAAAAAGCAATTTATATGGTAAAAATACTCGCTTACATTTCTATATTAGTAAATTTATCCTATGCATAATCTTGACAAGACGGAACTTGCTTTATTGACAGAGCTGCAAGGTGACGCTCGCCTCACCATTAACCAATTGGCTGAACGCGTGGCAATGAGTGCTTCGCCTTGCTGGCGTCGAATCAAACGATTAGAAGATGAAAGGTATATTGAAGCCTATCGGGCTGTTCTATCCCCAGAGCGTCTGGGCTTTGGCATCATTGCTTTTGTCAATGTGATGATGAACTCGCACAATAGCGATGCCTGCCGACAATTTGAAGAGCAAATAGTAACCATTCCACAGGTGATCTCTTGCAACCATGTTTCGGGACGATACGATTACTTACTCGAAGTTGTGGCCACTGATCTCAATGCTTTCGGCAACTTCTTACGGGAAGTCCTGCAGCCCCTACCGAGCGTCAAAGAAGTTAACTCTAGCTTTTCTCTCAAATCGGTCAAAAAGGGTCGGCTACTTCCCTTGCGATGAGTCGCCTTGAATCGCCCCGGGTATCGCGGAGGAGAGTTGGTCTAAGTTGAGACGATTGTCTCTTGGCTATGGGCGAGTTGACGATAGTAGTTATCCTCCGCTTGCACCGGTGCAATATATCCCATCGGTTCGAGCAGTCGGATGTGATTAAACCAGTGCTCCCATTGCAAGGTGGCCAGTTACACGGACTACTTGGTCTTTGAAGGAGCCCGCCCTATGTACAGCGCGTTCGCGCATTTCTGGTGAAAAACGATTCG
This sequence comes from Comamonadaceae bacterium, assembly GCA_947461325.1. GTDB lineage: Bacteria > Pseudomonadota > Gammaproteobacteria > Burkholderiales > Burkholderiaceae_C > Limnohabitans. The sequence goes on along the minus strand of CANHLD010000027.1, from coordinate 1,964 downwards.
ATTTCTTGTTTATGGCTGCATCTTCTCAAAGTTTGGAGCTTCCTCAAAACCCGGGGCGATGCGGTCAAGCATGGCATCAAAAAATAGCCTTTTTATGCTATGTGGTCTATGCATTGCTATTTTTATACTGGTCTAGGCCGCTACTGTATGGGGTCAGTTGGGGGCCGCTGAGGAGCCATTGCAATTCATATGTTTTGCGACTCCTGCGGACTTGTTGCGTTAGGCAGGGCTTTTCCTGTTTTTTTAGGGGGTTTAAATTTGGTTCAAAAGCTATTAGGAATTTTGAAGTCTCGTTGGTTTCAGTTTGTAATTACACCTTTTTTGATATTTGTATGGTTCTGGCTGACTGACCCAAGTGGGGGTGCGGACACCTTGCTGCGCATTCAACTATGGGCACAAGCCTTTTTGATAACGGGTGTTGCGTATTTGCTCGCCAAGTCCATGCTGGGTAGTGCCTCCAGTGAATCACTTTACGAAGCGGCTTTGACGAGTAACAACACTGCCGCTGGCATTGCTTACGCCGGGATTTGTTTACTCCGAGCAATAATTTTTTGGGGCTTACTCTCATTTTTTTCGAATGTACAAAGATGAAAAAGTGGCTGATTGTTTCGGTGATTGGCCTTGTTTCAGCTGCAAACCAAATTGCACACGGAGCCGCGCCTAAAAACTCTGGTTTTGATATCAACAAAGACATCCCCGAACAAGCGATGCAGTACCTGCCAATTTTGTCTGCTCAAGTCAAAGATTTGATGCCCACGTTTTTCGCACCCCACTACTTTGGCGCATTGATCGAGCATGAGACTGGGTGCCCTGCCATCAAGAGCATGTGCTGGAACCCCAAAGCAAGGTTGAAATCAAAGCGGGAAGAGGGTGCAGGTTTAAGCCAAATTACCCGTACATTTAAAGAAAATGGTGGTCTGCGCTTTGACGCGCTGGAGGAAACTAGGAAGCTAGACCCCAGAGGGCTTAACGAATTGCGTTGGGATACGGTGTACGAGCGTCCCGATTTACAAATGCGCGTCATGGTCATCAAGTCCCGGCAAAACTGGAACATGGTGGGCAAGATCACCAAGGACAAATACGTACAGCTCATGCTTACCGATCTGAGCTATAACGCGGGCTTTGGCCGGGTACTCAACGACATGCGCGCTTGCTCATTGAAAAAGGGTTGCGACCCTCATACGTGGAGTGGCCACGTTGAGGGCACTTGCACGGCATCCAAGAAGCCCTTGTACGGGGGCCGATCGGCTTGTGACATTTGTCGTCACCACGTTCACGATGTTGTCGAGACGCGCATGCCTAAATACCGTGGCCGATTGTGATTGAAAAATTTCTTTAAACGTTACCGAGTTGAATCTACGCCCTGGCCATTTTGTTTTAGGTGTTAAACGATGGCGGCCTTTCGCTTTAAATGACTGAAGTTATGCGGTATCAACCAGCCCCTGCCAAATGCCTCTTGGCCAACTCGATATACCAATCCAAGCACGCTGGGTTCGCCATGGCATCCCGGTTCAACACTTTTTCTACCGGCTGACCCAGCATCAGTTTTTTGATCGGCAATTCCTGTTTTTTGCCTGACAAAGTGCGCGGAATTTCTGCCACCTGAAAAATATCGTTCGGCACAAACCGTGGACTGAGTGCGGTGCGTATCGCGCCATTCAAACGCGCACGCAATGCGTCGTCCAACACCACGCCCGGGCGCAACACCACGAACAACGGCATGTAACTGTCTTTGCCCAAATATTCCAAGTCCACCACCATGCTGTCGAGAACTTCAGGCAAGGCCTCGATGGCGCTGTACAACTCGCTGGTGCCCATGCGCAAACCATAGCGGTTGATGGTGGCGTCGCTGCGTCCGTAAATGATGGCGCGGCCTTCGGGCGTGATCTTCAGCCAGTCGCCGTGTCGCCACACCGCGCCTGCGTCTGCGCCCAAGTCGCCGCCGCCGGGTTGTCTGCCAAGGC
>CANHLD010000026.1 GCA_947461325.1 Comamonadaceae bacterium | reverse complement strand
TGTTATTGACTGGCAAGAGTTTCTCTATGCCGTCACTCATCGGCTTGATCATGCTCATGGGCGTGGCCACCAAAAACTCTATTTTGCTGGTGGAGTACGCCATTGTGGCGGAGCGGGACTTGGGCTTTACCCGTTTTGACGCCCTCATGGACGCCTGCGAAAAGCGGGCTCGCCCCATCATCATGACCACCATTGCCATGGGCGCCGGCATGTTGCCGATTGCCGCCGGTTGGGGCAGTTCCGATTCAAGCTTTCGCTCACCGATGGCGGTGTCAGTCATCGGTGGTTTGATCACTTCCACCTTTCTCAGTTTGCTGGTGATTCCGGCTGTGTATTTGTATGTGGATGACTTGGGTCAGTTTTTCAGCAGATGGTGGGCACGATTGAAACGCTAAATTCAACCCGGATGTAATTCGGCTATCAACTCAATTTCCACGCAAGCACCCATTGGTAATTGCGCAACACCGAACGCACTTCGTGCATGTGCGCCGGCCTCGCCCAAAATGTGCACCAACAGTTCGCTGCAACCGTTGGTGACCAAATGGTGTTCGGTGAAACTGCTGCTGGAATTGACCAGGCTCATGACTTTGACTATGCGTTTGAGTTTGTGCAAGTCGCCACCGCAGGCCGCTTGTAAGGTGCCCAGCAAATCAATGGCAACGGCCTCTGCAGCTTGCTTGCCGGTTTCGGTGTCCATGTCAGTGCCAAGTTGTCCGACCCAAGGCTTGCCGTTTTGTTTGGCAATATGGCCGCTGATGAAAACCAAATGGCCTGTTTGCACATACGGCACATAAGCTGCTGCAGGCGCCGACACCTCTGGTAATTGGATGTTTCGTTCCTTGAGTCGGTTTTGAATAGACATGGAGTTCCTTGAAAATGAAATAGAAAGAATTCGCAAACGCTGCTTGAACACAGTATTGCGCATCAAAGCCCTATTTTGCACTTGCCGCACTCAAGTATTGGCTGAACAATCCGAATCCTAACTGCCGCTATATTTTTCAAGACAATGAAATGCAACACATGAACACCTTTTTTCGTTTTCGCCCGTCCCTGATCTGTTTGGCTTTGCTCACTGCTTACAGCCTGCCGTCTGCTTTTGCCGCAGACAATGAAACAGACGATCAAGGCCGTTGGATTGCAGCGCCTGCTGAAACCGATTTGGTGGAGCGCGGTTATTTGTTTTATCCGCTGCGTGTGTTGCCGAAAAAGCAAACCGACATTCCTGCTGTGCCGCAGCCCTCAGTAGCACTTGCCGCCGTTGCACAGACGAGCAGCAAACTCAAAACCACTGAAGCTGCTGCCGTTGAATTAGTTGCGATGAAGTCAGATGATGTGCATAACGATGGCCACGGTGCTGCGCCTCAAAGTCCCACTGCTGCCAAATCTGCAACTGCCGCTGCGTCAACTGATTCAAGTCAAAGGGGCAAACCCGCTTCAGCCTCCGTGCTTGTGCAAGTGGTCGAGCCAGTCAAACCTGCTGCACCTGCAACTGCATCGTCTGCCCATGGAAAACAAACGGATGAAGCCAAAGACATGCATGCCAGTTCGCAAGATGCCAAGCCTGAAATGAGCAAAGCTGAATTGGCCAAAGCCGAGCGTGCCAAGGCGGCTGAAGCACGGGCTGCCAGACTCAAAGAAGAGCAAGCCAAGGCTGAATTGGCGAAAGCGGAGCGCGCCAAAATTGCCCAGGCTCGGGCAGAAAAAATCAAACAAGATCAAGCCAAAGCCGAACGCGCCAGAGCAGAGCGCGTGATGCTTGCCGCCCAAGCCAAGGTGGACAAAGCGCTGGATGAATTGGCCAAAGCAGAAAAAGCGTTTGCCGTTCTGGTGAATGCCGAAGCCGAGACCGCTGACAAAGACAATGAAGCATCTGCCAAGGACGAGCAAGCCAAAGCTGCACACGCAAAAGCAGAGCATGGCAAAGATGAGCACGCCAAAGCTGCACCTGCGAAGTCTGAGCCTGCCAAAGATAACCATGGCAAAGATGAGCACGCCAAAGCTGCACCTGCGAAGTCTGAGCCTGCCAAAGATAACCATGGCAAAGATGAGCACGCCAAAGCTGCACCTGCCAAAGATGAGCATGCAGGTCACGCAGCCAAGCCTAGCGTGGCATCTGCGAATGCCACGGCAGGTCAGAAGATTTTGTTTCTCAACAGAGCTGAACCCGTAGCTGCACCCGCGGCTGCTGCCCCCGCACACTGAATGAACCGGCGGGGTTGAGCGTCAAGTTTGGCTGCGTCAAGCCGATTCCATGAACATGTCTGCTATTTGTTTCATTCGTCGATCGCTTTGTCTTTGCCTTGCCTGTATGAGCATGGTGTTGCCAGCGCGGGCTGAATGGGCCGAGTTGATGAAAGACGATGACATCACCTATGTCTGGGACAAAGACTCGGTGCGGGCCATACACATCACCCGGATTGCGTGGACCATGACGAACACAACCGCCAAAGGCATCAAAGCACCTAACGGCGAAGAGTACCAATCGTCGCAAGCGCGCTGGCGCATCAATTGCAAAACCGATTCCTTTGTCAAATTGTCCGAAAGCTTTTACGCCAAAGCGGACGGCAAAGGTCGTGAAGTGGCTTTTTATGAGTCTGCTGACTGGCGTCCGCGGGATGCAGCGATTCGGCCGGGCTCTTACCTGTCACTGTTGAAAAAACAGATTTGCACTAGCACCGAAACCGCCGGTTCCTAAATACAGTTTCTTTCTGCCGGGCGCTATATCGCCCGGTGAGAAAGGACACGCTTGCTTTACCTCAGCGGGCCTGCGCCCTGGTTGCTCGCCTGGTTGACCGGCACGGCACTGCAATTGTTTCAACCCGTTCTTTGGGAGCTCACGGCTTATGCGCTGTTGGCTGCTGTGGGTTGCCTTACAGCTTGGTGGTGGCTATGGATCGCGCTGCGCAAACCAGTCAAATATGTCCATTCAACGGTGTGCTGGCGTGTGTGCACGGCTTTGTGTGTTGGCATCAGTTTATCTTTTGCTCTCACAGGCATGCGCGCCGTGTGGTTTTCGAAGGACGCACTTGACCCGGCGCTGGAAGGTTTGGATTTACAAGTGACTGGGGTGGTCTCCAGCATGCCGCAGTGGCACAGCGACGGCGTGCGTTTTGGATTTCAAGTGGAGCATGCTCAGCGAATCGATAACCAACACCCGGTTGATATTCCCAAAGCTTTGCAAGCCGGTTGGTACACCAGCAATTTCGACGGCGAACCCCGCGCATTACCCGATATCAAAGCGGGGGACCGATGGCAATTGCCATTGCGTTTGAAACGGCCGCGTGGTTTGGTCAACCCCGGCGGATTCGATGCCGAGCTGTGGTTGTGGGAGCAGGGCGTTCATGCCACTGCCCATGTGCGCGAGGGCACAGGCGCGGGCAGCTTGAAACGCTTGCAAAGCACTTGGCAATTTCCCATCGAACAATGGCGGCAGCACACGCGAACATCGATTGTGCAATCCTTGAAAGAGCCGCGCTTCAGCGGGCAAACCGCGGCATTGCTGCTGGGTGACCAGGCCGCTATCAGTCAACGCGACTGGGACGTGTTTCGCATCACCGGCATCGCCCACCTCATGAGTATTTCGGGCTTGCACATCACCTTGTGGGCATGGGTCGCGCGTTGGTTGATCTCTCGCATCTGGCGATATAGCGATATCTGGGGCAGGTCATGGTGCTTGGTGTATCCGGCGCCGCTGGCTGCCTTGTCGGGTGGTGTTTTGTTTGCTTTTGCTTACGCGGTGTTCAGTGGTTGGGGCGTGCCTGCGCAGCGCACCGTCGTCATGTTGATGGCAGCGTGTTGGTTACGGGTGAACGCCATGCGTTGGCCATTGCTTGAGCAATGGCTGCTGGCTGCTGTGGTCGTGTGTGTGTGGGACCCGTGGGCCTTGTTGCAGGCCGGGTTTTGGTTGAGCTTTGTGGCGGTGGGCATGTTGTTCCTCATGCCTGCGCCTGCATCGCCATTGCGTACATCGCCAGAGGATCATCAAGCGTGGTGGAAAAAGTTATTGAATGCATTGCGCCACTTGTTGCGTGAACAAAGTTTCATCACGCTAGGGTTGGCGCCGCTCACGCTGTTGTTGTTTCAACAGGTGAGCGTTGTCGGTTTACTGGTGAATTTGTACGCTATTCCTTGGGTCACATTTGTAGTGACACCGCTGGCGTTTGCCGGTGTGCTGTGGTCACCGCTTTGGCTGTTGTGCAGCCAGAGTTTGCAATTGTTGATGGCCACACTCGAGCCCTTGCCCCACTTACCTTGGGCTGTGTGGCAAACCGCTGCACCGCCGTGGTGGTTGGCGCTGATCGGTATGGCTGGCGGCGCCTTGTTCATCAGTCAACGCCAACTGTGGCGACGCATCTCAGGAGCGGCCTTGGTGATGCCTATGTTTTTTTGGCAGGCACAACGTCCCCCGCTTGGTGTGGCGCAACTCTTGTTTGCCGACATAGGGCAGGGCAACGCGGTGCTGGTGCGCACCGCGCAACACAGTTTGTTGTTTGACACCGGACCGCGTTTTGGCGTGGACAGCGATGCCGGACAACGCGTGCTGTTGCCGGTGTTACAAACCATGGATGAACACATAGACGCTTTGGTGCTCAGCCACCAAGACAGCGACCACACCGGCGGCGCTTTGTCTGTATACAAACAACACAAACAAACACAGCTTTGGTCCTCCATCACCTACGCGCATTGGCTGTCGCAGCATTTGCCGTTGCAACGTTGTGCTGCAGGGCAAGCATGGGAATGGGACGGCGTGCAATTCGATTTCATTCACCCGCTGGAGACTGACTATGACAAAACCATGAGCCCTAACAATCGCAGTTGTGTATTGCGCATCCGCGCGCAAGCGCAAACAGTGTTGCTGACCGCAGATATTGAAGCCATGCAAGAAAACGCCTTGGTACAGCGCTTGGGCAAGGATTTGAAAGCCGATCTGTTGCTGGTGCCGCACCACGGCAGCAAAACTTCTTCGACCGTTGGCTTTATTGATGCGGTGCAACCGCGCTGGGCGCTGCTGCAACACGGTTACCGCAACCGTTACGGCCACCCTGCGCCCGTGGTGGTGCAACGCTATGCAGCGCGCGGCGTACGCATGCTGGATTCACCGAAGTGCGGGGCTATGCATTGGCGCAGCGATCAGCCCGAGGAGGTGGTTTGTCAGAGGGAGTTGGATAAGCGGTATTGGAGGTTCGGGGGAGGCTGACAGGGTGGGTGTGCTCCTTTGTCACGCCACGAAAAAGATTTCGGCTGATCTTGGCCACTTCAGACGTGATGCGGACCGCAAGCCATTGAAACCTGGGCTGTGAATGACATGGTTTTTTGAAATTGACTGGCTAAATCTACTGAAAACCCTATGAAGTCAGGTGTTTGAAAGACACCACAATAGCGTTTTATTCACTATTCAACAATAAGAGGTATTGCCGATGAAAACCAAACAACTTTTGTTAGTCTCCCTGTTAATTTTGGGCTCCACCCCATTATTTGCCCAGCAATCAGGCATCACCCGCTTTCCTTTGCAGACGCAAGAATTCAACGTGCCCGGGCGCATCGCTATTCAAGCCCGGGTTGAAATCGAGCCCGGTATTGAAGGCGCCAAGCACACACACCCCGGTCTTGAAATGGCCTATGTCATTGAAGGTCAACTCGAAGTCAAAGTGGATGGCCAACCGACCCGCACTTACAAAGCCGGTGAAGCGTTCTCAGTGGCTGAGGGCGTGGTGCATGCAGCCACCAACACGGGCACTGTGGTGACCAAGTTGCTGACCACTTACCTTGTCGAAGTCGGCAAGCCTCTGGCCACGCCTTTCAAATAAGTCCCCGCACTTCACTGTGCCTGAAGCAAAAAGCCAACCTCTGTGGGTTGGCTTTTTTTATTGACACAAAAAGAATCAGCTTTTCCTGCCTGTCGCCATCAAGCTGTCAAACGGCATTTCACAGAACTGCGACCACAAGACATACTCATCGCGGAACTTGGACCACGGCGCATGTATTTTTTTGAACGCTGGGCTGGTGTCGATCATCTCGGTCATGAATTGCTGATTGGCTTTGAAGCAAGCTTGCAATATATCCGGCGAAAAGCGTTTGAGTTGTGCGCCATTGCTGATGAGTCGGCGCAAGGCGGCGGGGTTTGTCACGTCGTATTTCGCGGTTGACCATTGGTTGGCTTCTGCCGCCGCAATTTTCAACACCGCTTTGTATTCGGCCGGCAATGCATTAAATGCTTTTTGGTTGACGAACAACGACAGCGTGGCCGAACCTTCCCACCATCCGGGGTAGTAATAGTATTTCGCCACTTTGTGCAGGCTCAGGTGTTCGTCATCTGCAGGACCGACAAATTCGGCGGCATCGATCACGCCTTTTTCCAATGCAGGGTACAAATCGCCGGGGGGTAACTGTTGCGCGACCACGCCTATTTTGGACAACACTTTGCCGGCCAATCCTCCCACGCGCATCTTCAAGCCGTTGAAGTCAGCCACAGTTTTCATTTCCTTGCGGTACCAGCCGGCCATTTGCGCGCCGGTGTTACCCACGGGCATGGCAATCACGCCGTAGTTGGCATAAAACTCGTTCAGCAATTCAATGCCGCCGCCCACATACATCCATGCGTTTTGCGCACGCGTTCCCATGCCAAACGGAATCGCGGTGCCGAAACCGAAGGCCGGGTCCTTGCCGATATAGAAATAACTAGCGCTGTGTCCTGCTTCGATGGTGCCGTTTTGCACCCCGTCCAAGACTTGCAACGCGGGCAGCAATTCACCGGAGGCATGCAAACTGATTTTGAATTTCCCGTCTGTCAATTCGCCCACACGCTTACACATCATGTCGACCGCGCCATAAATTGTGTCCAGCGATTTTGGGTAGCTTGAAGCCAGCCGCCAGCGTATTTCAGGCCGTGAGGATTGCGCGATGGCAGGGGCGGCGAGGGCGGCGGCACCCGTCGCGCCGATCGCGCTTCGAGTGAGAAAGTTTCTGCGTTGCATTGTTTTTGTCTCCTTGTGTGACTGACTGTAATTGAATTTTTAGTACTGGTTTTTCTTGACAGCAAACTCGCCGATGCAGCAAGGCCTGCGAGTTTTCAAAAAATCAAACACACCCATACTGAACTCATCGAAGTCGCTGAAGTCTCATCTGAAACAAGACTATTTGCATCCATGGAGTTTGTGGGCCGCCATGTCGTCGCAAACAACACACTTCAAACAATTCCAAGTGCAACTTTGTACCATTTTGGTATTTTGACCCGCAGCATGCCAATCAACTTACATATGTAAGTGCAGAGAACGTCAAAGGAAAGCGAAGTTGTTACGATTGTTCTGCCACCCGCTTGCTGATATGCGCCAGTGCTTCTTCCACTTGGTCAATCAATATCAAACACAAATCATCGGGATTTAATTTTTCAAGCGCATAGTCGATAGCGATGAACTCGCCTTGGATTTCCGTAATGTCGCGGGTCAATGTGGCATCTTTCAAGCCTTGACGAAGCAGGGCGATGACTTCGCCGTCGGCACGTCCGCGTTGACATGCATCTTCGAACAACACCACGCGCTCAAACGCATCGCCGATGATGCGGGTTTGTTCGCGAATGTCTTCATCGCGCCGGTCACCTGCGCCGCTGATGACCACGCTGCGTAGTTTGGCGGGCAGGTTGGTGACTGCTTGCACCAGCGCTTTGATCGCGTCCGGGTTATGGCCGTAATCGGCAATGATGGTTGCGCCCTTGTAGCTGAACATATTGAAGCGACCCGGAACACCTTGTGCATCGCTTACAAATGTGGACAAGCCCTGACAAATAAACGCCCATGACAGATTGACCGCCCAAGCTGCACCGATAGACGCCATGGCGTTTTCCACTTGAAAGCCGATGGCGCCGTTTTGCGTCAATGGGACTTCTTGCAAGGAGATGCGGATTTGTTGAGAGCCTTCTTGCGCCACGATGTGACCGTCTTGCACATACAGTACACGCTTGCCTTGGGCGCGGTGCGTGGCCAGCACCGGGTGGTGCGGGTCGACCGCAAAAAACGTGACTTGTCCAGGGCAGTTGGGCGCCATGGCAGCGACCATGGGGTCGGTGGCGTTCAACACCGCCATGCCGTTGGGCGCGACGTTTTGCACGATGACCCGCTTGAGCACGGCCAGGTCCTCCACGGTACTGATGTAGTTCAGCCCCAAGTGATCGCCTGCACCTATATTTGTCACCACCGCCACTTGGCAGCGGTCAAACGCCAGCCCTTCGCGCAACATGCCGCCGCGCGCGGTCTCCAGCACCGCTGCGTCCACGTCCGGGTGCATGAGTACGCTGCGTGCGCTGCGCGGGCCGCTGCAGTCGCCGGTGTCGAGTTGCAAACCGTTGACATACACGCCGTCGGTGTTGGTCATGCCGGTGCGCAAACCGCTGGTGCGCAACAGGTGCGCGCACAAACGCACCGTGGTGGTTTTGCCGTTGGTGCCGGTGACGGCAATCAGCGGAATGCGACCGTCTTGTCCATTGGCAAACATGGTGTCGATGATGGCGCTGCCCACGTCACGGCCTTTGCCGAAAGACGGTTGCAAATGCATGCGCAAACCCGGCGCGGCGTTCACCTCAACGATGCCGCCGTTTTGTTCTTCCAGAGGTTTGATGACCGATTCGCACACTACATCCACACCGCACACATCGAGCCCGACCATTTGCGCGGCCATGACCGCACGTGCAGCAACCTCTGGGTGCACGTCGTCGGTCACGTCGGTGGCAGTGCCGCCGGTGGACAAATTGGCGTTGTTGCGCAGCACGACGCGCGAGCCTTTGGTCGGCACGCTGTCTGCGTCATAGCCTTGTTCTTTCAATCGTGCGAGTGCGATCTCATCGAAACGGATTTTGGTAAGAGATGTGGCGTGACCGTCGCCACGGCGCGGGTCTGAATTGACTTTCTCAACCAGTTGGCGCACGGAAGATGTGCCGTCGCCCACCACCAACGGCGGTTCACGGCGTGCGGCGGCAACCATGCGGTCACCGACCACCAGCAAGCGGTAATCGCTGCCCGGTAAAAAACTCTCGACCATGATGTCGTCACGGTATTCGAGCGCGTTGTTGAACGCCGCCATGACTTCTTCGCGGGTGCGGATGTTGACCACCACACCTTTGCCTTGGTTGCCGTCGCGTGGCTTGATCACCACAGGCAAACCGATTTCTTGAGCGGCTACCCAAGCGTCCTCTGCACTATTGACAGGACGTCCGAGCGGTACTGGCACGCCTGCGGCCTGCAACAATTTTTTACTGAGTTCTTTGTCTTGCGCAATGGACTCGGCGATGGCGCTGCTGGCATCTGTTTCTGCGGCTTGTATGCGGCGCTGTTTGCTGCCCCAACCGAACTGCACCAGACTGGCATCTGACAACCTGCGATAAGGGATGCCGCGAGCTAATGCTGCATCGACGATGGCGCCGGTGGAAGGGCCAAGACGAATGTCTTCATCCAACTCTTGCAATTCATGCAAAGCCTTGTCCACATCAAACTGCTTGGCATCGAAAGCTGCCAGACAGAGTTGCTCGCCGAGTTGCATGGCGAGTTTGCCGACTTGCTCGACCGTGTATTCGACCACCACTTGAAACAAACCTTCTTCGGGCGTGGCTGTGGTGCGGCTGAAAGTGACCGGACAACCGGCTTGAATTTGTAAGTGCAGCGCCACAGCTTCGAGCGCATGCGCCATGCTCAAGTGCGCGTCGCGCTCGCCGGGTTGCAAACGGCCTAAGCCTGGGAACATATGGCGCAGGCGTTTTTCAAAAGCTTGCTGGTCGGCGCTCAGGTCGCTTTCAAGGCCAGGTGCGCAACGCACCATGGCTTCGATAGCGGTATGGCGGGTCCACAGGTTGGGGCCGCGCAATGCGCGAATACGGGTGACTTCCATCAGGCTTTCATCCTTGCTAAAGCTAAATTGGCAATCGCAGACGGTTGCCCGTAATTTTTCAGGCCGGCGCGAATCAAATCGGGTGTCATGTCCAGCGCCCAAGCGACAGCAACAGAAGCGAGTAGGTTGGGCAGGCTAAGTGTGCCGTCGCTCAGGTGTTTGGCAATCGCCGGGAAATCCAGTTGCAGCAAACTGTGTTCATGTGTGCCACGCGACATCATCACCTGGCCGTTTGAAAAATAGACAGCGCGTCCTTGTTGGGCGAGATGCTGTTGAATATGCGTGTTGTGTTGATCAGCGGCGTAAAAAATGACTTCACCATCACACAGCTCAGCCAACTCGACCACGGCTGCGTCTTCTGCGTTCAGCACCGCTGCGCCGTCGGGCAACACCAGGTCAATTTGGGTGCGCACCACATTGCGAACTTGTTCGGGCGTGAGTATGTCGTGGTCTTGCAAGCCGCTGTTGTCAGGCATGTCGGTGAGCACACCGACATGGCAGCGGTCGTAGGGCAGACCTTCTTCCAGCACTTGCAGCGGCGTGTTTTCAAACACGGCTGCATCAAGCGCACGGTTGATCAGCAAACGCTGGCTGGCTTCAAACACGCGTGCGTCTTTGGGGTCAACCAGACGCTGGTCCATGAACAAACCGCGCGATGAGGCCAGTCCGGTACGTCGCCCGGACAAGTGGATCAACCAGTTGACTAAGTGCGCCAACTCGGTGGTGTGGTTGCGCCCCATGATGCCAACCACAGGGATGCGTGTGGCTTGCTGCGGCTCAAACAAATGCGACACGATGGCCTGACCCACAGGACGTGGCTGGCCGATGGCAGGCTTTAAATGCATGAGCAAACCGGGCCCTGCGTTGACTTCAACGATGGCGCCGCCTTGTGCCAACAAGGGTTTGCTGATGTCTTGCGCGACCAAATCGATACCTGCGATGTCCAAACCCACCACACGCGCTGCCAGCACCACCACGGCGGCGACTTCCGGGTGCACCAGATCGGTCACGTCTATGCCCATATTGCCGGTGCGCTGCACCACCGCCACGCGGTCTTTCTCGGGAATACTGTCTTCAGTTAAGCCTTGGCGCTGTAACTCGAGCACCGCAGTTGGCAAATCTTTCAAGCGGATGGTGTCTAAAGGAAAGTCTTCTTCTTCGCCGCGACGAGGGTCGGAGTTGATTTGCAAATCAATCAACTCGGCCACGGTATGTACGCCGTCGCCGGTGATGCGTGCGGTTTCCCCGCGTGAGGCCGCTACCACTTTGTCACCGACCACCAGCAAGCGGTGTTCGTCGCCGGGAATAAAGCGCTCGACCATGACGTCGGTGCCTTCGCGTTGAGCGACCAAAAACGCAGCCTCTATATCTTCGCGTTGGCGCAAATCTAGCGCCACGCCACGACCGTGGTTGGCGTCGGTGGGTTTGACTACCACCGGCAAGCCTATGTCTTGCGCCACGCTCCAGGCTTCTTCGGGTGAATTGACAACTTCGCCGGATGGAATGGGCACGCCGCATTGGGTGAGCAGAATTTTCGTCAGGTCTTTGTCGCTGGAAATGCTCTCGGCGATGGCGCTGGTGCGATCGGTTTCAGCCGTCCAGATGCGGCGTTGCAAAGAACCGTAACCCAATTGCACCAAATTGCCCGAGGTGAGACGGATGGAGGGAATGCGGTGTTCGGTGGCCGCATCCACGATGCACGCGGTGCTCGGCCCCAGACACAAACGGTCAACCATGGCTTTGAGCCGATTAACCGTGGCCTTCAGATCGAATGGGGTGTTGTTGATGGCAGCCATCACCAGGTCACGCGCAGCGACCATGCTTTCACGACCGACTTCTTCTTGCCGCGTGCGAATCACTACTTTGTAAACACCGCGTTGACTGGTTTCACGCGCTTTGCCGAACCCCACTTGCATGCCAGCCAGCGTTTGCAATTCAATCGCCACATGCTCCATGATGTGGCCGCACCAGGTGCCGTCCTTGAGGCGTAGCAAAAAACCGCCGCGCTCGCCGACACCGCAGCGGTGTTCAACCATGCCGGGCAGCCAATCTGTGAGTCGATCGACAAAGCCGGGCAGTTTGTTCGAGGGATGGTCTTCGAGAATGCCCAGATCAACCCAGGCTTCGATGACCGGACGGTAGGTCCACACATTCGGTCCGCGCAAATAACGCATGCGCAAAATAGCGATATCAGGAAAGGTCATAAAGTGAGTGACGGGGTACGACTGTGAATCTGCCGAGAAGGGCAGAGGGTTAGAATGGTTTCACTGTAGGTCATCGATATAAGAATGAATATTCCCTCTCAAGTTGCGCCAGTGCTGCTGGATTTGCCAGCCTTTTGGCGGGAGGATGTACAGCTTCAATTGACATCAAATGAAAACGTTCTAGCCTGGCTGGAGGTTGACCTCGACGGGAGATTGTATTTCGCCCGAGGCGTGCTGATTCTCACCCCTTCCAGACTGCTCTGGCGCCCGCCCGGCAAGGACCACGAATGGCAATCGCTGGCTCTGCTGCCGGATTCACGCATGCTCTTGTCGGACCACGCAGGTGTTGGCCATTTGCGCTTAATGCAGGGCGAACAGCAACTGGCCGATTGGCGCTTCACGCTGGGCCACAACCTCAAAGCAGCGGCTTTGCTTGACCGTTTTCACAAGCAACAAGCCGGTGAGTTGGCCGGTCAAGCGCAGACTTGGTGCGCGCAGTGTCATGCGCCTTTGTCGCAGGCCGATGAAACATGTCGCAGTTGTGAGCAAGCGCAAGACGAAGCACCTGCATCCACATGGAGTTTGTTTCGTTTGTGGCGTTTCGCCAAGCCTTACCAAGGCCAGTTGCTACTCGGCTTTTGTCTGACGCTGGCGTCCACGGCGGCCACGCTGGTGCCGCCTTACCTCACCATGCCCTTGATGGACGATGTGTTGATTCCGTTTCAAAATGGTCAGCAGATCGACCATTCATTGGTGGGGATGTATTTAGGCGGATTGTTAGCAGCAGCCTTGTTGGCATGGGGCCTGGGTTGGTTCAAAACCTATGTGTTGGCGCTGGCCTCAGAGCGCATAGGCGCTGATTTGCGCTCCACCGCTTACGAACATTTGCTGAAACTCTCTCTGGAATATTTCGGCGGACGCCGCACCGGCGACCTGATGACCCGCATTGGCAGCGAGACCGACCGCTTGTGCGTGTTTTTGTCTTTGCATTTGCTCGACTTTGCCACCGATGTGTTGATGATTTTGATGACCGCCGTCATTTTGTTCAGCATAGACCCGTGGTTGGCCGCTGCCACACTGCTGCCGCTGCCGTTCATTGCGTGGTTGATACATATTGTGCGCGACCGCTTGCGTACTGGTTTCGAGAAGATTGACCGTGTCTGGTCAGAACTCACCAATGTGCTGGCCGACACCATTCCCGGCATTCGCGTAGTCAAAGCGTTTGCCCAGGAAAACCGCGAAGCGCGGCGTTTTCAAGAGGCGAATAAACACAATCTGGCGGTGAACGATCGCATCAATTTTTTATGGTCCCTGTTTTCACCCACGGTCACGCTGGTTACAGAAATCGGCTTGCTGGTGGTTTGGGCTTTCGGCATCTGGCAGGTGGCGCATCACCAAGTCACGGTTGGTGTGTTGACCGCTTTTCTCGCTTACAGCACACGTTTTTATGCTCGACTGGATGCGATGAGTCGCATCGTCTCGCATACGCAAAAAGCCGCAGCTGGCACCAAGCGTATTTTTGAAATTTTGGACCACGTGTCCAGCGTGCCAGAGCCTGTCAACCCTGTCGCTTTGAACGAAGTGGTGGGTCGCATACAAATTACTGACGCAGGATTTCGCTACGGCAACCGCGCTGTTATCAAAGGTTTGACGCTGGACATCGCGCCCGGTGAAATGATTGGTCTGGTCGGTCAAAGCGGTTCAGGCAAAAGTACCATGGTCAATTTGATCTGCCGCTTTTACGACTTGAGCGAAGGTGCGATTCGGATTGATGGCATCGACATTCGGGATGTGCGCATCGCCGATTACCGCCGCCACATCGGTCTGGTGTTGCAAGAACCGTTTTTGTTTTTCGGCACCATCGCCGACAACATCGCTTACGGCAAACCGGGGGCGACACGCGCCGAGATTGTTGCTGCGGCGCGGGCCGCACACGCGCACGAATTCATTTTGCGATTGCCCCAAGGCTACGATTCGCTGGTCGGTGAACGCGGCCAAGGCTTGTCCGGCGGCGAGCGTCAGCGCATCTCGATTGCGCGTGCTTTGTTGATCGATCCGCGCATCCTTATCATGGACGAGGCCACGTCATCGGTTGATACCGAGACTGAGCAAGAAATTCAAAAAGCGCTGGACAACCTGGTGCGCGGACGCACAACAATTGCGATTGCGCACCGCTTGTCTACGTTGCGCCGTGCTGATCGCTTGGTGGTGATGGAGCATGGCCAATTGGTGGAACAAGGCCAGCATGATGAATTGCTGTTGCGCCAAGGTGCTTACTGGCGCTTGTACGAAGCGCAAGCCAGACAAAAAGAAGCCGAAGAAAACGGCTTGACTTTGGGTGTTGCCAGAGAGGAGCGGGTATGAGTCAGATGGACTTTGAACTCAAGCAAGACAACTCGGGCCACTGGCAACTTCAAGTCGACAACGAACTGCACAGTCAAGTGGTGGTGGTGCGCGCGTTTCCCATTGGGGCGCCGGATGAAGCGGTTTCTATACTCAGCGCCGCAGGCCATGAATTGCTGTGGTTGCCCCATCCTTTGCAGTTGCCAGCAGCGCAAAAAGAAGCGGTGCTAGCGGCTTTGCAAACACGCGAATTCATGCCTGAAATTCAACGGGTAGATGCGGTCAGCAGCTTCATCACGCCATCGACATGGTCGGTCCAAACCAACCGTGGTTTCTCCCAGTTTGTGTTGCGCGGAGAAGAAGACATACGCCGCATCAGCGGCAAAACCTTGATCGTTGCCGATGAACATGGGGTGCAGTTTTTGATCCGTGATTTGCCTGCGCTTGACCGTCACAGTCGCAAATTGCTGGACCGGTTTTTGTAAATAGGGGGCAGCTTAATTCGCGGCGGTAAGCTTGCATAAACCTGTGTTTTTGTCGCCACGCTGCCAGCAAGGAGAGGATGCGCCGCGTTCGATGACCGGTATGCCTTCCATGTCTATCTTGACCGGTAGTGTTTCAAACCGGGTGACACCGCGTTTATCTAAATACATTTTTAGCACCCAACTTTGACGCTGAAACGCATTGTCGGTTTCTTTCATCACAAAGTTACCCACGCTGTAAACAATGGGTTTGCCTTTGTACACAGTCACATCTTGGGTGACATGCGGGTGACCGCCGATGACCGCATCTGCTCCGGCGTCAATCATCAGTTTGGCGAGTTGGCGTTGTCTTGGGTTGGCTGTTCTTTCGTTTTCCCAACCCCAATGCATGACAGGAATCACCAGATCTGCATGGTGGATACGACGCGCAGTTTGAATATCTTCCACCACTTGCTGGTCTTCGCTCCAGGCCACGCCGGGTATGTCAAAACCTGCTTCAAAACTGCGCGGATGAAATTCGTTGTAACTCAGCACAGCAATACGCCATCCGTTGCGCGTGAACACAAGCGGTGTGTGGGCTTGTTTCAAATTCATGCCGCCGCCGACCTGAGCAAGCCCGGCTTCCTTCAATAAGGACAGCATTTGCGCAAATGCATCCGGTCCAAAATCGCCGCTGTGGTTATTGGCTAATGTCACTGCGTCAAAATGTTTTTGCAGCACCGGAATAACCCGCGGATGCGCCTGAAAGGTATACATCTTGTCATTTGCTTGCCCGCGTGTTGAAACCACACATTCCAGGTTGGTGATGCGTATGTCAGCCCCTGCAAAATAGTCAGCGAAATCTGAAAACGGATCGCCGCCTTGTTCAATGATTTTTCCCGCTGTGTCGTCAAGCACAGTGTCTCCGGCAAAGACCAAACT
>CANHLD010000025.1 GCA_947461325.1 Comamonadaceae bacterium | reverse complement strand
GACCATAACAACGAAGAAACCGTGCGTGAAGTGCTGGACCGTGGCTACTGGTGTGCATTCACCATTTACCCGTCCACCAAAATGGGCAATGAGCGCTTGGCTGCTTTGGTTCAACAGTACGGTTCCGAGCGCGTCATCGTCGATTCTTCCTGCGACTGGGGCGTGTCAGACCCTCTGGCAGTACCGAAGACAGCGCGCTTGATGGCTGACCGGGGTATATCTGCTGACACGATTCACCAAGTGGTTTACAAAAACGCCTTGGCCATTTACGGGCTCAACGGCGAAATGCGTGAAGAGCATTGGCTACAACCGCAAGCCATTGACCAGCGCACACTCTACGAAGGTAATTCCGTGTTGCGCGGACAAGAGCCCAAAGTCACCACCCGCACCGTTGATGCCAACGTGATCCGCTAACAGTTCAACCGGTTCCGTTTTCTCATGCAGCCTTTGATTGTTTTGAATGTGGTGGGTTTGACGCCCAAACACCTAGGACCCTTGACTCCGCGTCTCAGCGCGTTTGCCAAACAAGGCGGCATGCGTCCGCTCACCACCACTTTGCCTGCGGTCACTTGCACGGCACAGGCCAGTTTCATGACCGGACTGCCACCCGACCAAACCGGTATCGTGGCCAATGGCTGGTTGTTTCGCGACCTGTACGAAATTTGGTTTTGGCGGCAATCCAACCGCTTGGTCAAGGGCGAAAAAATTTGGGAAGCAGGCAAGGCACGCAACGCCCAATTCACCTGCGCCAATATGTTCTGGTGGTACAACATGGCGTCGGATCACGACTTCGGCGCAACGCCACGCCCCATCTACAAAGCCGACGGGCGCAAGTTGCCAGACTGCTTCACCGTACCCACCGATTGGCGCGAAAAACTCAGCAGCCGCTTGGGCAAATTCCCCTTGTTCAATTTTTGGGGACCCAACACCAACATCTCTTCCACACGCTGGATTGCCAAAGCGTCCGAGTTGGCCATCGCCGATTTCGACCCGACCTTGACGCTGGTTTACCTGCCTCACCTGGACTACGACTTGCAACGCTACGGCCCGGACGAGTCGCATCCGGCAGTGGCCAAATCCTTGCAAGAGGTAGACCAAGTGGTGGGAGACCTGATCGATTTTGCGCAAAAGCATGGCCGCAAAGTCATGGTATTGTCCGAATACGGCATCACGCCGGTTGACCGCCCCATCCATCTGAACCGACATTTCCGCCGCGAAGGCTGGTTGCAAGTGCGCATGGAAGACGGCCATGAAATGCTCGACCCGACCACCTCGGCGGTGTTTGCGGTGGCAGATCACCAGATCGCGCACATCTATATCCGCAACCCCGCCTTGATTCCACAGGTCAAGCAATTGCTGCAAAGCATCGCAGGCGTGGAATCGGTGTGGGACAAAACCGAACAAGCCGCGCACCACATCAACCACGAGCGCAGCGGCGAGTTGGTGGTCATGTCTGATGCACGTTCTTGGTTCACTTACTATTTCTGGTTAGACGATGCGCTCGCGCCTGACTTTGCCCGCACGGTGGAGATCCACCGCAAAGCTGGCTATGACCCGGTCGAGTTATTTTTAGATCCTGCGATTTCCTTTCCCAAGGTCAAAATCATTTGGAAATTGGTGAAAAAAATAATGGGTTTCCGCATGCTGATGGACGTCATTCCGCTGGACGCCACCTTGGTTAAAGGCTCGCACGGCAGACCTACTGACGACCCGCAAGACGGCCCCTTGGTCATGACCGACACACCTTCTTTATTGCCTGAACAGGTTTCAGCCACCGACATCAAACGCATTGCTTTGCAACACATCTTCGGCGATCAACACCAAACCGCCTGACAAAAGTTTTGAATCTTTAGACTTTAAACAACCATGAACAATATTTACCATTACCCCAACAAGCAAAGAAAAACAACTGAATCGGTTGTTGACGACAGCACTGAAGCACGCGCCATCGTCGACAGTGTGCAGGTGCAACGCTTCGCCGTGGAATACGATTACCCGGTGGTTTTCACCCGCCACGCGTTTGACCCCGTCAACCTGCATTTGCTGGATGTATTGCGCCGCCGCGAACCCGGCAAACGCCATCGCGTGGCGGTGTTTGTCGATGGCGGCGTGGCCGAGGCTTTGCCACATCTCTCCGGACAAATCCAAGCGTATTTCGCTGCTCACACCGAGTCCATCGACCTCGTCGGTGACATCGTGGTGTTAAAAGGCGGCGAAGCATGCAAAAACGACCCGGACTTCATCACTTCTTTGTTGAAAATTTTGTCTGACAAAGCCATTGACCGCCATTCCTACGCGATCGCCATCGGCGGCGGCGCCATCATGGACGCGGTTGGTTATGCAGCTGCGATTTTTCACCGGGGCGTGCGTCACATCCGTTTCCCCACCACTGTGCTGGGCCAAGACGACAGCGGCGTCGGTGTGAAAAACGCTGTCAACTGGCTGGGGCTGAAAAATCTGGTCGGCACTTTTGCGCCGCCTTGGGCTGTGATCAATGACGGTGTCTTCATCGATTCTTTGCCGGTGCGCGAAAAACGCTGCGGCATGTCCGAAGCCGTGAAAGTCTCCTTGATCCGTGACCGCGAATTTTTCCTCTGGCTGGAAAGCAACGCGCTGGCCTTGGCCCGGTTTGAAACCGTGCCCATGTCCTACCTGATCAAGCGTTCCGCGCAAATTCACATGAACCAAATCGCCCATGGTGGCGACCCGTTCGAATCCGGCTCTGCGCGTCCCTTGGACTACGGCCACTGGGTGGCGCACAAACTCGAGCGCATGACAGAACAGCAATTGCTCAGCCACGGTGAAGCGGTGGCCATCGGCATTGCGCTGGATGCGCATTACTCGGTGCTGGCCGGTTTGCTGCCCGCGGGCGAAGACTTGCGAGTGCACCAGTTGCTGGTCACGTTGGGTTTCAAACTCTGGAATGACCATCTGGAAGCTCGCAACGCCAGCGGTCGCTTGGCCGTGTTGCAAGGTTTGACCGAGTTCAGAGAACACTTAGGCGGTGAACTCACCATCACCTTGCTCAGCGCCATCGGCAAAGGCATTGAGGTGCATGAAATCAATGACACTTGGGTCACCGAATCTATCGCCTGGTTGAAACAACGCAAATAATGCAATGCATCTGCCGCAACTGAAAGCCCAACCGCATCTTTCCTATTGCACCAACATACATGCAGGGGAAAGTTGGGCCGATGTGCGTGACAGCTTGAATGTGTTTGTGCCGCCTATCCGCGATGCACTCACAGACGGCGCGCCCATGGGGATAGGTTTGCGCCTATCGGGACAAGCCGCTTTCAGCTTGCAACAACCACATGAGTTGCAGGCGTTCCAGCAACAGCTGAAACAACTCAACGCCTATGTGTTCACCTTGAACGCATTTCCCTATGGCACGTTCCATGGCGTCAAAGTCAAACAAGATGTGTATTTGCCCAACTGGACCAGCGATGAGCGGGTTCGCTACACGACAGCATGTATAGATATTTTGGCGACCTTGCTGCCCGAGGGCGTGAGCGGCAGTATCTCCACCGTGCCCGTCGGTTTTCGTGACGCAGCAGACGCGCCCGGCGCCATGGACCGCATACTCGACAACCTGCTGCTGTGCGTGGCGCATCTGGTGCGTACACACCAAAGCAGCGGCAAATTCATTGCCTTGGCGCTCGAACCCGAACCGGCTTGCTATCTGGAAACCACTCAAGAAGCGGCCGACTTCATCACACAACACGCACGCAGTGCCGAGTCAGTCAACAAACTCTCGCAGATGCTGGGTTGCTCTGACAAACAGTCTTTGCATGCCTTGCAACAACATTTAGGTGTGTGCTTTGACGTGTGTCACAGCGCGGTGGAGTTTGAAGATCCGATGCAAGCCATGCGCAGTTTGCGTGACTCGGGCATTGGCATACCCAAGATTCAACTCTCCAGCGCGGTTCGCATTCCAGCCATGAGCCACGCTCTGCTTGACACCGTGCGCCAATTTGACGACGCGGTTTACTTGCATCAAGTGGTGGTGCAAGGACAGCAAGGGTTGAAACGCTTTCTTGATTTGCCGCAAGCAACACAGGCTTTCACCGAAGGTCAAGCCGACGGCGAATGGCGGGTGCATTGCCATGTGCCGGTTTTTCTGGAACATGCAGGCGACATGTCCACTACGCAAGCGCAGTTGTTGCAAACCATTCAGGCCTGCAAACTCGAGGGCTTCTCTTCACACCTTGAAGTGGAAACCTATACCTGGGATGTGCTGCCTGCATCCTTGAAAACCGAAACCAAAGCACAGGCGATTGCCCGTGAATTGTTGTTCGTTAAACAAGCACTGATGTCATGACACACTCAACAAACCCCTTGGCCCGTTTGAGCATGATGCTCAAGATTGGCAGAGTCTCCAACCTACCCACGGTGTGGACCAATGTGCTGGCTGGCGCTTTCCTGGCAGGTGTGCAAACAGACCCGACGAAGTTGCTGTGGATCATGCTGGCCATCACATTGTTTTACACCGGCGGCATGTATTTGAACGATGCTTTCGATGCTGACATCGATGCACGCGAGCGCCCTGGACGCCCGATTCCTTCAGGACAGATTTCCGCCAAAGCAGTGTCTGCCATCGGCTGCGCGCTGTTGATGGCTGGCATTTTTATCATCGCACCCTATGGCGCGCTGGCCGTACAAGCAGGTGTGGCTTTGAGTCTGACCATACTTTTGTACAACGCTTGGCACAAGGGCAATGTGATTTCGCCTGTCATCATGGGCAGTTGCCGGGCGCTGGTGTATGTGGTGGCTGCCTGGGCTTTTGCAGACTTGACACCCACCGCTTTGGTCTGGGGCATGCTTGCCGTGTTCACACACATTGCAGGCCTTACTTATGCGGCTAAACAAGAAAGTCTGGATCGCATCGACCGACTGTGGCCGTTGGCGATTCTGGCTGCACCCTTGGTGATCTTCTTAGCTAATTTCAATCTGACACCGCTTGCGATAGTGGCCTTGTTGCTACTGGCTGCGGCTGATGTGTATGCCGTTCGCTTGCTCGCGCTGCGTCGTCAAGGTGGGGATGTGCCACGAGCGGTGGCGCAATTGATTGCTGCCTGCGCCTTGCTGGATGCTGCCGCTGTCGCACTGTCCGGCGGCTCTTGGCCCTGGGTAGCCGCCTGTATAGTGGCTTATGTGATTTGCCGCTTGTTTCAAAAATTCATACCGGGCACCTGAGGTTTTGCTATGTACCCCAAACACCAACATCTTCCCGCCGAGGCTATTCCCCAAGCTATTGCATTGCTAGGCGGTTGGTTGAAGTCGCGTTTGGCTGCTGAACCGTTTCAATGGTTCGAGACTGAATTAAATGCATTGCAAGCCAAGCCTGAACAAGCCAGATGGTTCAAAGCGCTAGGTTTGACACCACGCAAACTCGGCAAAGCAGATTTACAGCCCACAGTGGCGGAACTGCAAGCGGCATCCCGACTGCGTCACGGGCTTGACCCGACCGACTGGAGCGTCGACCAAACCGCGCGTATTTGTTTCACCTTGGCGTTTCACCAAGCGGATGACGCCAGTTTCGCGCACCAAGTGTCCTTGCTGGTGGACACGTCTGAAATCAACGAACTGCTGGCCATCTTCCGTGGCTTTGCGCTGTTTCCGCATCCGCAAGCGCTCGAGCCCAAAGCGCGTGAAGCCATCCGTTCCACTATGCGCCCTGTGTACGAAGCCATGGCGCACCGCAATCCTTACCCCTTGGAGTTTTTTGACGAAGCCGCCTGGAACCAGATGATCGTCAAAGCCTTTTTTCTGGATTCATCCATCTGGCAAATCCAAGGTGTGGATGAGCGCTACAACCTGGACTTATCGATTGTGCTGATCAAATTGGTGCAAGAGCGATGGGCTGCTGACAGGTTCATTGCACCTGAAATTTGGCGCGGCGCGGTGCCGTGCGCCAACGCTGAAGGTGTGGCGGTGATATTGGAAGCATTGAACGGCAAAGCGCGCGAAGCGGAAATTGAAGCGATTGCCAAAGTGTGCATGAGTCACCCTCAACTCTGCGACCCTCAGGTCATCGCCGCCGTAAAAAATAAAACCCTCAAAGCTGACCCCGCCAATCAGGCTTGGTCAGCATTTGCCGGTCCTTCATACGAGTAACAACGACTTCAACACCTACTGCTATGGCTGACACTTCCACCGAATGTAAACAAGCCCCCGGATTGTTCGGTCCGGTGGTGAATTTTGGCAAATGCGAGGCCAAGGGCGACTGCGTGCGGGTTTGTCCCGAATCGGTGTTTGAAGTCCGTCGTATTGACGACGCGGATTTTCAGCCGCTTGGTTTTTTAAACAAATTGAAAATACGCGTACACGGCATGAAGGTGGCTTACACCCCGAACATAGATGCCTGCTTGGCTTGCGGCTTGTGTGTGGCGGCTTGCCCTGAAAAAGCCATCACACTCAGCCGCAGGCAGTAGTCACATTTATTTTTTAACTACCAATTGCTTGATGCTGTCAATCTGCTTTTGGTAGATATCGCCTGACATTTCAAATAATTTTTGGCAATAAGCTGAAGCGTCAGCGCTTTGTTTTTGCTGGTACTCCACCACGTCAGGAGACTTCTTCATGTCTTGGTAAGTCATATCGATTTTCTTGCCGCTCGGAAATTCGATTTGATCCAGTTGTTGAAAATAGCCAGCAAATTGTTTAATGATGCCTTCTCGCTGACCAGGCTTGGTTAAAAAATCTTTGGGGATCGCGTCCAAGAATACATTCAAATCGAAATCGCGGAATGCCTGTCCTTTGCAGTTCGGATCCGCATCGATTTGCTTTTTCAAACCAAAAGCAGTGAGGACGCCAAAAGTGGCTTGATAGATGCGTTCGCTGTTGTCAAGTTCAGCGGCGCGCACAGGCGCTGCCAATGTCAACAACACAGACAGGTAAATAAAAAGCTTTTTCATAGTTACTCTATTCAAAAATAAATTACTTTAAAGGAACAAATTTCAATTTTAGAAACTCAATATTAAGGTTTTAGCAGCTTTTTTAGATTTGGATCGGATGTAACTCACAAGATCCCATATTTCATCGGGGGTAAATGCTTGTTTCCAAGCAGGCATGGTGTTTTTGCCTTCCGAGATTCTGAAAGCCAAGATGCCGTCAGGAAAAACAGGCGCCCGTGCCACCATGGTCAAGTCTTTGGGCTTGGCACTGAGTTGCGCGCTGGCCGGGCCGTTGCCCTCGCCATCCGAGCCGTGACAGACTTGGCAATGTGCAGTCCATGTCGCTTCACCGCGCGCCACCGATTCGGCGGAACCTTGGAAAGGATTGGTTTGAAAAGCGGCGGCGATCAATTCTTTTTGCATGTAGCCAAGTACAACCACAGCCAAAAACAACACGGGTAAGATTAATCTCTTCATGGTTTAACTGCTTAACTTAAAGTTAAATATATTTTAGAAGGTCACTAACCGAAAGATACAGCACCCTACCCTGCTACTTTTTCAATACATCTCAATCCAACCCAAACTTTGATTCACTCACAGAAGTACCCATGACTTACGCCCATTTTTTTTCCAAGTGTATTTTCTTTTTAGCCGCCATGTCAGGCTTGCTTTTCGGACAAGCTGCCAACGCACAGAATCTGTCTTTGAAAATGCTGGTCAGTGAATTGACCGCGCCCATACATCTTGAAGAATGGCCAGACGGCTCCGGTCGCATGCTGATCGTGCAACAAGATGGTTTGGTCAAACTGATGTTGCCTGACGGCAGCGTGCAACCCGAGCCCTTCCTCGATTTACGCAACCGCATGCTGCCGATCGCCAATGATTTTGAAGAGCGCGGCCTGCTCGGTTTTGCCTTGCATCCTCAGTTTGCAAAGAACGGCCGTTTCTTTGTCAGCTACTCTGCACCGCTGCGTGCAAGTGCACCGCAGAACTGGAACTACACACGCCATGTTTCAGAGTTCACCAGCAAACCCGGTAGCGCCGCTGCTGTGGACCTCAACACTGAACGTGTCTTGATTGCACTTGACTGGCCAAGCCGCAAACACAACGGCGGCGCCATGGCTTTTGGCCCGGATGGCATGCTTTTCATCGGCTTGGGTGACAGCGGCGCCTCTCACGGCATCGGTAAATTAGTCATCTGGGAAGCCTTCAATGTGCCGGCCGAGGGATTGCACTGGGACAAAATGGCGCAAGACAAGCAAAGTCTGTATGGCAAGATTTTGCGCATTGATGTAGACCACGGGTTTCCGTCTTATGCCATCCCCAAAGGCAATCCTTTCAATGCGACGCAAGGGCGCCCTGAAATATGGGCCTGGGGTTTTCGCAATCCTTACCGCATCGCTTTTGACGCTAACGGCAATGGTGACTTGTATGTCACCGCGATTGCCGAAACTTTGTGGGAAGCCGCCTACCGTGTCAGACGTCCGGGCAACTTCGGCTGGCCGTTGATTGAAGGTTCACACTGCGTGGATCGGTTGATGCCGCGCAAACCGCCTGTGCAGTGTGTCAAACAAGGCCTTGACGGCGAAACGCTTGAAATACCAGTGGTGGAATACGCGAACATGCAAGTGAACCACCCGGATTCCGCACCGCTTGATATCAAAGGCGTCGGTACTGCCGTGACCGGTGCGCGCATGTACAGAGGCAAGCAAATTCAAGGCTTGCAAGGCAAATTGCTGATTGCCGACTGGAGTGCATCATTCAAACAAGCTTCCGGTCAGTTGTTTGTAGCCACACCCAACACGCCTAAAGACAAGCTCTGGGCTTTGGAAAAACTGATTCAAATCGACAGCCGCATCATCAGCTTGTCTGAAGACCGCAGCGGTGAAATTTATGTCTTGACCCATGAAGGCATGGGACCGTTTGGCAACACCGGCAAAGTCTATAAATTGGTTGCCAACCCCTGACAACGGCAGAGGTTCAAATGCTTTAGTTAAGAGGTGCAGACCTTCTTAATCAAAGCCTCAAAAAACGAACCAGAAGGTGGGAAATACCAATGAAAATAGCGTTTTTCGGGTCCGCCTGAAGCCTGTTGAGTCACTTCCCCTTTGCCCATTTGCCCGTCATAGTCTGTGAACTGAATCTGGCGTTGACGACGTGCATTGCATTCGATGTGGCGCACAGAAATACGTGAACTGGTCAAATAAGCGCAGCTGTCACCTTTGCATGCTTCTTTTTTGCCGCCTGGGAAATCTTGCAAAGTAGTGATTTGCTTGACGCCATCCACCTCGCTGATGGTTTTCAAGTCCACATAATAGTTTTCACCGAATTCGGGATTCTTCAACATCAAAGTCCATTCTGCATGCGCCATAGAGGACAAGGTGAGTAAAGTCAGTATCAAAGCGCGTTTCATCGCAGAACTCCAAGAATATAAAACAGATAAAAAATCCTCTGCGCAGAGGAATAAGTTGAAACCATTCTAGAGCGCTGAATAGGAAAGCCGCTCGCAAGGGGTTAATTACTATTTTGCCAACTTAGTTTCAATAAAAAAAACGTTTCAAGACTCCATGTGCTGCGAAACTTCATCTGCCAGTTTCACAATCTTTCAGCATGGCATTACCGGCACCTTCCACTGTCCAACTGTCGCCATAGCCGCCATAAACCAGGGACAAGACCATCAGCATGTTTTTTTTCTCGACAGAATCTTCCGGCTTGAGTTGTTCTAAACGATGTCTGGCATCTATGGGAACCAATCCATCCTCGCGCCACTGCATGGCTTGGGAAGCAAACCTACCGATGTCTTCGCAGCTCATGCTGCCTAACGGGTAAGTACCGGCAAACGCTTGGGGGTAGACGCAAAGCATGCCCATGATGAGGAAGTGGCGAATGAAGCGCATCATTTGGTGTCCTGAAAACAGCTTGAAACAGGGGTTGATCATAAACACCGCTCAGGTTCTTGCGCTGCAGGCCAGAAAAAAGTTCAACACGCAGACGTAAATGCGTATGATTTAGCTCATAAGAACAGGATGTCACCAAACAAACCATAGACAACATCGAAAGAGACAACACCATGACGACTGCGCCTGCCTTGATTCTTGACCGAGTGTACGAACACGAAAAAAACCATGCCCAAGAGATTTTTTTAACCCAGCCTATAGGGCAAGGTCAAGTGATAAATTACACATGGGCCGAGACCATGGATCAATCCCGCCGCATGGCCGCGTATCTGACCACACTAGGTTTACCACGCGCGGCGCGCATTGCCATCTTGTCAAAAAATTGCGCGCATTTCTTCATGACCGAGTTAGCGATTTGGATGGCGGGCTACACCACGGTGGCTATCTTTCCGACCGAGCAAGCAGACACGGTGAAATTTGTGCTCGAACATTCAGAGGCCAGCCTGCTGTTTGTTGGCAAGCTCGACGAATGGCATAAACAAGAACCCGGCGTGCCCGCACAACTGCCTCGCATTGCATTTCCTTTGGCACCTTCCAACAGTTACGACAAATGGGACGACATCATCTCGCGCACCCAACCGTTGGCAGGGGACGCTTTGCGCGAACCCACCGACTTGGCCATGATCATCTACACCTCGGGCTCAACCGGACAACCCAAAGGTGCCATGCATTCCTTTGAGCGCATCACTGCAGCAGCCTGCGGCATCATTGCCCAAATGGATGAAAACTTGGGCAGCGATCGCAGGCACCGCATGCTGTCATACCTGCCGTTGGCGCATGTGTTTGAGCGGGCATTTGTTGAATCTGCGGCATTCATACACGGGCGTTTACAAGTGTTTTTTGCTGAATCCCTTGACACCTTTGTGCAAGATTTACAGCGCGCAAGACCCACCATATTCATCTCGGTACCGCGCTTGTGGTTGAAATTCCAGCAAGGCGTGTTTGCCAAAATGCCGCCCAAGAAATTGAACCTGCTGCTCAGCATTCCGGTGCTGGGTGGCATCGTCAAAAAGAAAGTACTTACCGGACTCGGGCTCGACCAAGTGGAACTCGCAGGCAGCGGTTCTGCGCCCTTGCCTGCAGACCTGATCCGCTGGTACCGGCGGCTTGGCTTGAACCTGGTTGAAGGCTATGCCATGACCGAAGATTTTGCTTACTCGCACAGCCAGACCAAGGACAAAAACGACCCCGGCACCGTGGGTCCTCCTTACCCCGGCGTGCAAGTTCGCATCAGCCCAGAGGGTGAAATTCTCATCAAATCCCCCGGGCAAATGATCGGTTACTACAAACGTCCTGATCTGGATGCCCAAAGCTTCACCAGCGATGGTTTTTTCAAAACCGGTGACCTGGGTTCACGCATGTCGGATGGCCAATTGACCATCACCGGCAGACTCAAAGAACAATTCAAGACCAGCAAAGGCAAATATGTCGCCCCGGCTCCGATTGAAAACCGCCTGAATGCACACCCCATGATCGAGTTGTCCATGGTCTCCGGCAGTGGTTTTGACAAAGCCTATGCCTTGGTGGTGCTGGCTGAAGATTTGCGACCAAAGATGCATCTTGATGAAGTCAGGCAACAGGTTCAATCCGAACTCAAGGGTTTGCTCAATCAGGTCAACCAACAAATCGCAGACTATGAACAACTCAAAATGTTGGTAATCGCCAAAGATGCTTGGTCGATTGAAAACGGCTGCCTGACGCCCACCATGAAAATCAAAAGAAGTCGGATTGAATACAGTGTTCAACACCAAGTGGACGGTTGGTACAGCAAGGTAGAAGCCATTATTTGGGCGTGAAACTTGAAGCGCCGCGCTCAGTCCTGAGCCGGCGCCAGCAGCATTGCAACCGCACCGGCGACAAGTCCCCAAAAAGGCGCACCGACTCCCCAAAAACTCAAGCCTGAGGCCGTCACGGCAAAGGTAATGAAAGCGGCTTGTCTGGACGCCGGTTCTTGCATGGCCACGGCCAAAGCGTTGGAGATGGTGCCAAACAAAGACAAACCGGCCACCACCATCACCAAGGCTTTGGGAAATGCTGCAAACAAGCTGACCACCGATGCGCCAGCCAGTCCGGCCAATATGTAAAAAACACCGGCACTGATTGAGGCGGTGTATCGCTTAGAGGGGTCTTTATGCGCTTGCGGCCCGGCGCATACAGACGCTGTGATGGCGGCCAGATTCAACGCGAATGCACCAAACGGAGCCAGCAAGATATTGAGGACGCCAATAGAACCGATCACAGGCGACAGCGACAAACGGTAACCGTTGGCATACATGGATGCCACACCCGGAATGTTTTGCGAAGCCATGGTGATGACAAACAAAGGCAGCGCCAGACTGAAAAAAGAAGCCACAGACCACTGCGGCGTCACCCACACGGGGTATGCCCATTGCCAATCCACTTGCGCCAGGTGAACCTGATTCGTTGCAAAGGCCCAGACGATGCCCGCCGTCAAAGCAAACAGCACCGAATAGCGCGGCCACAGCCGCTGTGCAAGCAAATACACCAAGGTCATCATCAAGGGCATAGGCCATTGACTGCCCATGACCACAAAAACATCCAGTCCGATGCGCAACAACACACCTCCGAGCATGCCAGCCGCCAGTGGCAACGGCACGCGGTGCATGAACCTTTGGAATATGCCGCCAAACCCGACCACCACGGTCAGCGCAGAAGCCACCACAAAGGCGCCAACTACCTCAGGCGTCGAAAAAGCGGGCGCCGAGGTGATCAACATGGCCGCGCCCGCCGTCGACCAAGCCGTGACGACCGGAACGCGAAATTGCAGCGACAAACCTATGCAGGTCACGCCCATGCCCAAGCCTAAGGCCCAAATCCAGGACGCTGCCCCGGCGGTACCCGCACCGCTGGCATAGGCCGCCTGAAACACTATCGCGACAGAGGTAGTGAAGCCGACCAGCACGGTGACCGCACCGGCCAATACGGTGGAGACTGAAAAATCTTTGAGCAAACGCATGACTAGGTCAGTAGATGAGGTCGTCCGATGTTAATGACTTCCCGCAGCCTTGAGGGAGTCTGTTCGCAAGCGCTAACATCGGCTGATCGAACAGGAGTATGGAATGAGCGTGATCACACATATTGACGACTTGAAACAACTGGCCAAAAAACGGGTGCCGAAAATGTTTTTCGAATATGCGGATTCGGGAAGTTATACCGAAAGCACCTACCGCGCCAACGAAGATGACTTTCAAAAGATCAAGTTGCGCCAACGCGTAGCCATCAACATGGAGGGCCGCAGCACCGCCACCACCATGATTGGACAAGCGGCCAGCATGCCCGTGGCTATTGCGCCTACCGGTATGACCGGCATGCAACATGCGGACGGCGAAATTCTGGCTGCGCGTGCCGCCAAAAAATTTGGCATCCCGTTCACCTTGTCCACCATGAGCATTTGCTCCATCGAAGATGTGGCGCAACATGTCGGTCCCGGTTTCTGGTTTCAGTTGTATGTGATGCGTGACCGGTCTTTCATTGAACGTCTGATTGACCGCGCCAAAGCAGCGCAATGTTCTGCACTTGTGCTGACCTTGGATTTGCAAATCCTGGGGCAACGCCACCGCGACTTGAAAAATGGTTTGTCTGCGCCGCCCAAACCCACGTTGATCAATCTGCTGGACCTGGCCACCAAGCCGCGCTGGTGTTTGAACATGTTGGGCACCCCACGCCGTAAATTCGGTAATATCTTTGGCCATGTCAAAGGCATTGATGACATGAGTTCACTCGGCGAGTGGACCAACGGCCAGTTCGACCCAACTTTGAATTGGAACGATGTGGAATGGGTGAAAAAACGCTGGGGCGGCAAACTTATTTTGAAGGGCATTCAAGACGCGGAAGACGCGCGACTGGCGGTTGAAAGCGGTGCTGATGCATTGATTGTGTCCAACCACGGTGGACGCCAACTCGATGGCGCAGCCTCCAGCATCAACGCCCTGCCCGGCATCGTTCAAACCGTTGGCAAAGGCATTGAGGTGCACATGGACGGCGGCGTGCGCAGCGGGCAAGACGTGTTGAAAGCACGCGCCTTAGGTGCACAAGGCACTTACATTGGACGCGCCATGTTGTATGGCTTGGGAGCGATGGGCGAAGCAGGCGTCACAAAGGCTTTGCAAATCATTCACAAAGAACTCGATATCAGCATGGCCTTGTGCGGTCACACCGACATCAACAAGATAGACACCAGCATTTTGTTGCCGGGCACCTACCCGCAAGCCTGAGCATCAAAGCTATGCTTTGCAGGTGAGCCCAGAAACGCACCATCTTCCACGCCGCATCGCCCATCTGGACATGGATGCGTTTTACGCATCGGTGGAGTTGTTGCGCTATCCGCAACTCAAAGGGCTGCCGGTGGTCATCGGCGGGGGCAGACGCCGCGAGGATGATTTACTGGGCCGCATGCGCATCGCTCAACCGGACCGTGAATGGACCAGCGCAGATTTGGCCGACATACCAGTGGACATGTTTCCGCGCATCAACGGCTATACCGGACGCGGTGTCATCACGACAGCGACGTATGCAGCACGCGCCTTTGGCGTGGGCTCGGCCATGGGCGTGATGAAAGCGGCACAACTCTGTCCGCAAGCCATTTTGTTGCCGGTGGATTTCGATCAGTACCGCTATTACTCGCGCAGCTTCAAAAACATCGTGCGTGAATTTGCGCCTTTGGTGGAAGACCGGGGCGTGGATGAAATTTACATTGACTTTACCGATGTGCCGGGCGGGCAACGCCAAGGCGGACGCACACTGGCTCGCTTGATACAACAAACCATCACCGAAGCCACCGGTTTGACTTGCTCTATAGGTGTCGCACCCAATAAATTGTTGGCGAAAATCGCCAGCGAATTGAACAAACCCAACGGTATTTCTATATTACAACCAGAAGATTTGGCTGACAAAATTTGGCCTCTGGCTTGCCGAAAAATCAATGGCATAGGCCCCAAAGCAGACGCCAAATTACAGTCCCACGGCATACACACCATAGGCGAACTCGCTGCCCGTGATCAACAATGGTTGATGGACCATTTCGGCCAATCCTATGGCGCTTGGTTATTTGCCGCCTCTCACGGCTTGGATGAAAAGCCGGTAGTGACCGAATCCGAGCCTGTCTCCATGAGTCGCGAAACCACGTTTGAAAAAGATTTGCATGTACTGCATGACAAAGCCGCGCTGGGCGAGATATTTACCCGGCTTTGTCAGCAAGTGGCTGCCGATTTGCAACGCAAAGGCTATGTCGGCAAAACCATTGGTATCAAGTTGCGGTTTGACAATTTTCAAAGTGTGACTCGCGACAGCACCTTAGATATTTACACAGCAGATGCCAAAGCCATTCGGCAAGCTGCGGGTTTGTGCTTGAAGCGCGTGGAATTCAAACGCCGCATCCGCTTGCTCGGCGTGCGTGTCGGCTCATTGGTGAAAGCCGATTCAGATCAAGCGCTGAACTCCCCGGTGGCAAAAGCTTTATCCTCTGTCCTCACCGCGCAAGAAGCGGATCCATTGAAAGACCAAGCCCATGAACAAGCTGACCTGTTTTGAACTGAGTATTGACAAGCACATTGCGCATCTGGTGATGAACCGCCCGGATCGCTTGAATGCACTTGACATGACCGTGTGGCGTGAGCTTGATGAAGTATTGCAACAACTTCATCAATCCAACCAAGCGCGTGTGTTGGTCATCAGCAGCACCGGCAAGCATTTCAGTGCAGGTATGTCGCTTGAGGCCTTTGGCAATTCGGTCAGCATGGACGATCAATCAGCCGAAGGACGCGCTGCCATTTTTGACATGCTCGGTGGTTTGCAGTCCACCTTCACACGCTTGGAAACTTTGCGTATACCGGTGATCGCAGCTATCCAAGGCGGCTGCATTGGCGGTGCCGTCGATATGGTGACTGCGTGTTGCTTGCGTTATGCCACCGCAGATGCGTTTTTTTGCATACAAGAAATCAACATAGGGATGGTGGCCGATGTCGGCACTTTGCAACGACTGCCCAAACTCATTCCCATGGCGGTGGTGAAAGAACTGGCATACACCGGGCGGCGTCTGTCGGCGGAAAAAGCATTGCAATATGGTTTGGTCAATGAAGTACTGCCTGATGCAGTTGCAGCATTGGCAGCAGCCATGAAAGCGGCTGAAGACATTGTCAGCAAACCGCCGGTGGCTATTTGGGGCACCAAACAAGCGCTGCACTATGCGCGTGACCACAGCGTGGAAGATTCACTCAAACAAATGGGTTGGTTGCAAAGCGGCATATGGAGCAATGCGCATGTGGGTGAAGCCATCAGTGCGTTTCAGAAAAAACAAGCCGCTCAATTTCCTGAACTCGCACCCTTGCGCTCGTTCAAAGACG
>CANHLD010000024.1 GCA_947461325.1 Comamonadaceae bacterium | reverse complement strand
GAGCCATCAACTGTGCGGGCGCGTGACACCACATTGCCTACGACAAACATGTCGGGGTTTAAGCTCAACTGTTCAGCGCTGTAGCCCTCAATCAATTCAATGCCTAAGGCGCGCAATTGGTCGCTCATCGGGGGGTAAACGCCGGTGTCGCATCCGGTGACCCGGTGACCGGCTTCGCAGGCCAAGGCGGCCAGACCGCCCATGAAGGTGCCGCAAATGCCTAATATATGTATGTGCATGGAAGTGCATTGTAGAAGTCACTGCTTGTCGGGCTTACCCAAGCCCTGAAAGCCGCTGCGGTTTTGTCTGTTCAGGTCACAATCGATCCCATGTCTAGCAATATCAAACAGGAAATTGCCGCCACCGCCGCCCGCTTGGTGGTGGAAGAGGGGTTGGAATTTGGACCAGCCAAGCGCCGGGCTGTGCGTGAACTTGGTTTATCCCAGCGCCAGGCATTGCCAGATAACGACTTGCTGGAGCAAGAAGTTTTTGACTATGTGCAATTGTTTTGTGCAGACACGCAACCGCAAGAATTGTTGGCCTTGCGTCAATTGGCACTGACTTGGATGCGGCGTTTGGAGGAATTCCGACCCCACTTGAGCGGTGCCGTCTGGCGCGGAACCGCCACGCGTTTATCGGATATTTACATTCAATTATTTTGTGATGACAGTAAACAAGCCGAATTGCTGCTGCTGGACAAAGGGGTGCGTTTTGAGGTCAGCTCGGTCAGCGGTTTTCGAGGTGAGACTGTGGACGCACTCAGCATACACAGCCGCTGCCCGGTATTGAATGAAGACATTGGTGTGCACCTGATGGTTTATGGCTATGACGATTTGCGCGGCGCGCTGCTGTCCGACAGCCGCGGCAAGCCTATGCGCGGGGATATCGATGGATTGCAGCGCTTGGTGGACAATGCCGCATGACCCAAGACATTGATAAACCAAGCAACTTTAGCCAAAGCAGGCGTAGCTTTGTGGCTGTGGCAGCAGGCGCCTTGGCTGCTGGTGTGGGCGCAGCCTGGTGGCGCAGCCAGTCTCAGCAACTGCCGCCTGCCATGACGGACGCCTTGTGGAGCGCGGAATTCGAACGACCAGATGGCTCGCCCTTGAAACTCCTTGAGTTTAAAAACCGCCCGCTGGTGATCAACTTTTGGGCAACTTGGTGTACCCCTTGTGTCGAGGAAATGCCTTTATTGAACACCTTCTTTCAAGAAAATGCAGCTAAAAACTGGCAAGTTCTTGGATTGGCTATAGATCAGCCCAGCGCCGTTAAGCGGTTTTTAACCCAGCACCCGGTAGAATATGCCATCGGTCTGGCTGGTTTGAATGGTACGGCCCTTATGACCGCATTGGGTAACCAAGAAGGCGGTTTACCGTTTACTTTAGTGATAGATTCACAGGGTGGTTTGCTGCAGCGTAAACTTGGTAAACTGTCGGACAGCGATATTCGTTCCTGGAACTGAAGCCAGATCCCGTTTATGTGGAGCCAGACCATTGTTTTGAAAATGGTGTAAATTAGCAGCTTATTAACAGCAATTCACTGCAAGTTATATGGACTTAAGAAAACTTAAAACTCTGATCGACTTGGTCTCCGAGTCTAATGTGTCTGAACTTGAGATCACCGAAGCCGAGGGCAAGGTTCGTATTGTCAAAGGTCCGGTTGGCGCTCCTGTGGCCGTGGCCGCACCCGTGATCGTGGCTGCACCAGTGCCTGCCGCGTCAGTGGATGGATCGGCGGCGACACCTGCAACGCCTGCTGCGGCCGAACCGGCCTCCATCAGCGGCCATATCGTCAAGTCGCCCATGGTGGGCACGTTTTACACAGCGTCCAGTCCGGAAGCCAAACCCTTTGTCCAAGTGGGCAGTGTGGTCAATGAAGGCGACACCATTTGCATCATTGAAGCAATGAAAATCCTCAATGAAATCGAGGCTGACAAAAGTGGAACAGTCACGCGCATCATGGTGGTCAACGGCCAGGCTGTCGAGTACGGTCAATCTCTTTTCATCATCGAGTGATCCCCGGACATGTTTAAAAAGATTCTGATCGCCAACCGGGGCGAAATAGCACTTCGCATACAGCGCGCCTGCAAGGAACTCGGTGTTGAAGCTGTGGTGGTCTATTCCGAAGCTGACCGTGAAGCCAAATATGTCAAGTTGGCCGAAGAGGCTGTGTGTATTGGTCCAGCGGCTTCCGCTCAAAGTTACCTGAATATGCCGGCCATCATTTCTGCGGCAGAAGTAACCGATGCCCAAGCCATTCATCCCGGTTACGGGTTTTTGAGTGAAAACGCTGACTTTGCCGAGCGGGTAGAGAAAAGCGGCTTTGTTTTTATCGGACCTACGCCTGAATCCATCCGCATGATGGGAGACAAGGTGTCTGCCAAGCATGCCATGATCAAGGCTGGCGTACCTTGTGTTCCCGGCTCAGACGGCGAGTTGCCGGACGACCCGGCAGAAATACGCCGGATCGGTAAATCTGTGGGTTACCCGGTCATCATCAAAGCGGCCGGCGGCGGCGGCGGTCGCGGCATGCGTGTCGTGCACAACGAAGCGGCTTTGATACATGCCGTACAAACCACCAAAGCCGAGGCCGGTGCAGCCTTTGGCAATCCGGCGGTTTACATGGAAAAGTTTTTGCAAAACCCGCGGCACATTGAAATTCAAATACTCGCTGATAACTTCAAAAACGCCATTTATCTGGGTGAGCGCGACTGCTCCATGCAGCGCCGCCACCAAAAAGTCATTGAAGAAGCGCCTGCCCCCGGTATTGCGCGTAAATTGATTGAACGCATCGGTGAGCGCTGCGTGGCAGCCTGTAAAAAAATGGGTTACCGTGGCGCCGGTACGTTTGAGTTTTTGTATGAAAACGGAGAGTTCTATTTCATTGAGATGAACACCCGTGTGCAAGTCGAGCACCCAGTCACTGAATTTATCACCGGTGTGGATATTGTCAAAACACAGATCATGACGGCCTCCGGCATGAAACTGCCTTACACACAGCGGCAAATTGAAATC
This sequence comes from Comamonadaceae bacterium, assembly GCA_947461325.1. Classification (GTDB taxonomy): domain Bacteria; phylum Pseudomonadota; class Gammaproteobacteria; order Burkholderiales; family Burkholderiaceae_C; genus Limnohabitans. The sequence continues at coordinate 13,250 of CANHLD010000024.1, read as the reverse complement.
AAAGGTCACGCGATTGAATGCCGTGTGAATGCCGAGGACCCGTTCAAGTTCACACCCTCACCCGGACGCATCACCATGTGGCATCCACCGGGTGGTCCCGGTGTTCGTGTGGATTCACATGTGTACACCAATTATTTTGTGCCCTCCAATTACGACTCCATGATTGGCAAAATCATTGTGCATGGAGATACGCGTGAACACGCACTCGCTCGCATGCGCACGGCTTTGGGCGAGACCGTGGTGGAAGGTATCAGCACCAATATTGCGTTGCACCGAGAACTGATGGATGACCCGGGCTTCATCAGTGGCGGCACCAATATCCATTACTTGGAAGAATGGCTGGCGGTTCGCCAATCCTAATGGTTGAGTTGCGATTGCATTGTCCACAAGATCAGGTGGATGTCATCAGCGAAGCATTGATGGCTTTGGATGCTCTCAGTGTGTCCGTTGAAGACGCTGATGCACACACTGAACAAGAACATGCTTTGTTTGGTGAACCCGGCATGCCACCGCCGGCCGCTGGCTGGCTCCGTTCTCACGTGATAGCGTTATTTGCCGATCAGGCTTCCGCAGAAGAAGCCGGGCAGTTGCTCGCACTGCAACCCTTTTTTGAAAACAGCAGTTTGCAAGGCCTCGCTGAGGTGCCCGAGCAGGACTGGGTGCGTTTGACGCAATCACAGTTTGAGCCGGTTCCCATCACAGACACATTTTGGGTGGTGCCCAGTTGGCACCAAGCACCGGCACAAGCGCAATGGGTATTGCGATTGGATCCCGGTCTGGCATTTGGCACTGGCACGCATCCGACCACGCGCATGTGTTTGCGTTGGATTGCCATGCATCCGCCCACAGGCCAACGTGTATTGGATTACGGTTGCGGCTCCGGCATATTGGCCATAGGTGCCGCCATGGTGGGAGCTTCGCATGTGGATGCCGTCGATATTGACCCTGATGCAGTCAAAGCCACTTTGGCAAACGCCATTGAAAACCAAGTCAAGATAAACACTGGTTTGCCGGAGTTGGCGCAAGGCACATACCCGCTGGTTGTGGCCAACATACTGGCAGCGCCTTTGAAGGTGTTGGCGCCTTTGTTGTGCGCACATGTGCAAGCCTCAGGTCAATTGCTATTAGCAGGCATTTTGCAAAGACAGGTAGAAGAAATTCAATCAGCCTACCAACCATTTATATCGCTTCAAGTGGCTGACGCTCAAGATGGCTGGGTATTGATGCATGGCCGGTTTGCCTAAACTTTGACACGTTGCATCCATGGCCATCGTCACTCTTTGCCCTCAATGTCAAACTGGTTTCTCTGTACAACCTGAGCACTTAAGTGCGGCAGACGGTTGGGTGAAATGTGGAAAGTGTGAGCACTTGTTTCAAGTAGATCAGCATTTGTTTGAGATGGATGACCCTCAGCCTGTGCAAGAGTTTCTTCAACCTTTGTCCAAACCCTTGCAGGCAGATGTCAAACACGAAACAGGTCAACATCAAGACTCGACAATGGTTCAGATGTTGATGGCGCTGCTGGTGTTTGGTTTGCTTATGCAATTTGTATTGCATCAGCGTCATGTGATTGCTGCGCGTGTTCCTGAACTGCAATCTGCGTTGCAATGGTTTTGCAAGCCTATGAATTGTCAAGTCAGCATTCCTATGGACACAGATTTGTTTTCCATGGAGTCAAGTACGTTCAAACGATTGGATGAAAACACATTTGTATTCGAAGGAACGGTTAGGAATTTGAGCGAGGGCGCGTTGATGCCGCCTGCATTGGAGTTGACATTGAATGGCGAAGGTGATGTTCGCGTTCGCAAAGTGATTTCAGCAGACCAACTCGGTCTTCGTGTGCCTTTACGCCCATTAGGAAATCATGCTTTTTCCCTCAGATTTACGTTGGACCCTTCACTTTCGCCGACAATAGACGGCTTCAGAGCATTGCTTTTTTACCCTTAATTTTTACAGATCGGATTGAGCTATGGCAGTTGTCATTTGTGGGTCACTGGCGTTTGACACCATCATGCATTTTGAGGGCAAGTTCAAAGAACAAATATTGCCTGAACAACTGCACATCTTGAACGTATCGTTCCTGGTTCCTCGGTTACAGCGAGAGTTCGGTGGATGCGCAGGCAATATTGCCTATGGTTTGAAGTTGTTAGGCGGCCATGCGTTGCCCATGGCGACATTGGGCAATGATGGTGAAAGCTATCTCAACAGACTGCAACACTTGGGCATTTCAACTGATTTTGTGAAGATGGTTGCAGATGATTACACGGCGCAGGCCATGATCATGACGGATTTGGACAATAACCAAATCACTGCCTTTCATCCCGGTGCCATGATGCAAGCGCACATCACGCGTGTTGAAAAACGTGCTGATATCAGTCTGGGTATTGTGTCTCCCGACGGGCGGGATGCAATGCTGCAGCATGCACAGCAGTTTGCACAAGCAGGCATACCTTTTGTATTTGATCCCGGTCAGGGATTGCCCATGTTCAATGGCGAAGAATTGCGCCACTTCATCGACTTGGCCACCTGGGTGACGGTGAATGATTACGAAGGAAAAATGCTCAGTGACCGTACCGGTATGGACAGCGCGGCTATCTCTGCCAAAGTCAAGGGACTGGTTGTGACCTTGGGTGCCAATGGTTGCGAAGTGTGGCAACAAGGGCAAATGCATTTGGTGCCGCCGGTCAAAGCAACTGCAGTCATAGACCCAACAGGTTGTGGCGACGCGTGGCGCAGTGCCATGTTATTCGGCCTAGATCAAGGCTGGGATTTACTTCGTTGTGCCGAGTTAGGCAACAAAGTCGGGGCTATCAAAATTGCGAGTCGCGGTCCGCAAAACTATTCGCTGCCATAAAAAAACCCGGTGCACGTTAAGCACCGGGTTGGAAACAAACGCGAACCGCCTGTTCAGGGCTTGGCCGATGTAGGAAAAGGCCAGGCTGCCTGAGGATTCAATGTGGTTTGAGCCACATGAGCAACCGTTTGGGATGCTGCGCTTGCTTGCGGCTTGACCGCTGGTTTGCTTGCAGGTTTTTTTGCGACTGGTTTAGCAGCCGGTTTTTTTACTGCTGCTGGTTTGCTACTTGTTACTTTTTTTTTTGCAGCTGCTTTTTTCGCTGCAGGCTTTTTAGCCGCAGCTTTTTTGGCAGCAGGTTTTTTAGCTGTGGCTTTTTTCGCTGCAGGCTTTTTAGCAGCAGCTTTCTTCGCTACCGGCTTTTTAGCTGCGGCTTTTTTCGCTGCAGGCTTTTTGGCAGCAGCTTTTTTCGCTACAGGCTTTTTAGCTGCGGCTTTTTTCGCTACAGGCTTTTTCGCAGCAGGCTTTTTCTTGACTGCTGGTTTTTTAGCTGCGGCTTTTTTCGCTACAGGTTTCTTTGCAGCAGCTTTTTTCGCCGCTGGTTTTTTTGCTGCTGGTTTTTTTGCAGCGGATTTTTTTGCAGTTGCCATTAGATACTCTCCTAGATCAAGATCTTAGATCGTTGGTTCAAAACACTTGGTCTTCTCAGTCCAAGTGATTCATGGTGCTGAACCGAGGTCCAACACCATGAACGCTGTGAGTTCCCAACCCTGAAGCTGTTGCAAATTGCAGTTCATACAAGGTTAAGGAACAAATGGTGGTCATGTCAGTTTCAATCCCAAGACAGCGCGCCGCCGGTTTGGTACTCAATGACGCGGGTTTCGAAAAAGTTACGCTCTTTTTTCAGGTCAATCATTTCGCTCATCCAAGGGAAGGGATTTTCTTCGTTGGGGAAAAGCGTTTCAAGTCCGATTTGGGTCGCGCGCCGATTGGCGATATAGCGCAAATAGCCCTTGAACATGGATGCATTCATACCAAGTACGCCGCGTGGCATGGTGTCTTCAGCATAACGGTACTCCAGCTCTACTGCTTTGCGAAATAACTCATTGATTTCAGCTTTGAACTCGGCATTCCACAAATGGGGGTTTTCCAATTTGATCTGATTGATCAAATCGATACCGAAGTTGCAATGCATGGACTCATCACGCAAGATGTACTGGTACTGCTCTGCAGCGCCCGTCATTTTATTTTGACGCCCCAATGCCAGAATTTGGGTAAAGCCTACGTAAAAGAAAAGACCTTCCATCAGGCAAGCAAAAACAATCAAAGACTTCAATAAGGTTTGATCGGTTTCAGGCGTGCCCGTGTGGAAGTGAGGATCCATGATGGCTTCGATGAAAGGAATAAGAAACTCATCCTTGTCACGAATGGATTGAACCTCTTGATAGGCGTTGAAGATTTCGCTTTCATCCAAGCCCAAAGATTCCACAATGTATTGGTAGGCGTGTGTATGAATGGCTTCTTCAAAAGCTTGGCGCAACAAAAACTGACGACACTCTGGCGCTGTGATGTGGCGGTAAGTGCCCAGCACAATGTTGTTGGCGGCCAGTGAATCGGCAGTCACAAAAAAGCCCAGATTGCGTTTGATGATGCGGCGCTCATCGTCTGTCAGTCCGTTCGGGTCTTTCCACAGTGCGATGTCGCGCGTCATATTGACTTCTTGCGGCATCCAGTGGTTGGCACAGGTGGCCAAATATTTTTCCCAAGCCCATTTGTATTTGAAAGGCACCAATTGGTTGACGTCTGTCTGGCCATTGATGATGCGTTTGTCGTCAGCATTGACGCGACGGGCGCCCGGCGCAGTGGAAGTGAATGCGCGGGATTCAACGGGAGCGAGTGTTGGAAGCACTGCACCGTCGTTCAGAACACGTGAGGCGGGAGTCGCGGAATTGGAGGGTGACAAATTCAGGTGACTCTGTACGTCACCTAAGGTTGCGCCGATGGGCGATACCGGTTTAACTTCTTCTTCCCAGGTCAACATATTGGTAATTCCATTCTTGAGATTATGTGTGCTTATGTATGAAACGCAAAGGATTGATTCTTTACTGCGCTGCAAATTGTTGTTGAATTACATCGTATTCACTGACCGCGTTCATGCGACCAGTGAATGTTTATTGGCATGCTTCGCAAGTCGGATCATCGACACCGCAGAACTTGACATCGGTCGCAGGTGTGTCAGACATCATTTGCGCGCGCGCTGCTGCTGCTGCCATTTCCATGGCGCTCAGACCGGATGCACCGCCGCCGGAAGACACCGCATTGTGTGAACCCGCCTGCACTGTGGACTTCTCGGCTTGCGTAGCACTGGTGGTGCGCAAATAGTAAGTTGTTTTGAGACCGCGCAGCCAAGCGAGCTTGTAGGTTTCATCCAATTTTTTGCCAGAGGCACCAGCCATGTAGATGTTGAGTGACTGTGCTTGGTCAATCCATTTTTGACGTCGCGCTGCAGCTTCAACCAACCAGTGTGTTTCCACTTCAAAGGCGGTGGCGTACATGTCTTTGAGATCTTGCGGTACGCGGTCGATGGGGCGCAATGAGCCGTCGAAATGCTTGAGGTCCATGACCATGACATCGTCCCACAGGCCCAGACGTTTGAGGTCACGCACCAAATAGGAATTGATGATGGTGAATTCACCGGACAAATTGGACTTGACTGACAGGTTGCCAAAGCAAGGTTCGATGGAAGCATCAACACCGACAATATTCGAAATCGTGGCGGTGGGAGCGATGGCAACACAGTTGGAATTGCGCATACCGTCTGTCGCGATCTTGCGGCGCAAGGCATCCCAGTCAAGCGTGGCGCTGCGGTCCACTTCAATGTAGCCGCCGCGTGATTTTTCCAATAGGTTGAGTGTGTCCAATGGCAAAACCCCTTGGTCCCACAATGAGCCTTTGTAGGTGGAGTAGCGACCGCGTTCACGCGCCAGTTCGGTTGAAGCCCAGTAGGCGTAATAGCAAATGGCTTCCATGGAGCGATCAGCAAAATCAACCGCTGCTTGAGACGCATAAGGAATGTGCAACTCGTACAAACAGTCTTGGAAAGCCATGATGCCCATGCCGACAGGGCGGTGGCGCAGGTTCGAGTCGCGGGCTTTTTTGACAGCGTAATAGTTGATGTCAATCACGTTGTCCAACATGCGCATGGCAATGGTGATGGTGCGCTTGAGTTTGTCTTGATCCAATTCGTTGCCGTTGGCGCCTTGTTTGAGGTGGCGCACCAAATTAACCGAACCCAGGTTACACACAGCGGTTTCTGTGTCGCTGGTGTTTAAAGTAATTTCTGTGCACAGGTTCGAGGAGTGCACCACACCTGAATGCTGCTGCGGAGAGCGCACATTGCAAGCATCCTTGAAAGTGATCCAGGGGTGACCGGTTTCAAACAGCATGGTCAGCATCTTGCGCCACAAGTCGGTGGCTTGCACTGTTTTGCTGGGCTTGATCAAGCCTTGGCGTGCTTGTGCTTCGTAGGCGGTGTAGGCTTTTTCAAATTCTGAACCGAATTTGTCATGCAAATCAGGCGTGTTGGAAGGCGAGAACAAAGTCCATTCACCTTTTTCCATGACGCGACGCATGAACAAGTCGGGGATCCAATTGGCGGTGTTCATGTCGTGCGTGCGTCGGCGGTCGTCGCCTGTGTTTTTACGCAGCTCTAAAAATTCTTCAATGTCCAGGTGCCAGGTTTCAAGGTAGGTGCAGACTGCACCTTTGCGCTTGCCGCCTTGATTGACAGCTACGGCGGTGTCGTTGACCACTTTGAGGAAAGGCACCACGCCTTGTGATTCGCCGTTAGTGCCTTTGATATGGCTACCCAAGGCGCGCACACGCGTCCAGTCGTTACCCAGACCGCCTGCAAACTTAGACAACAAAGCGTTTTCTTTGATGGATTCGTAAATGCCGTCCAAGTCGTCCGGCACAGTAGTCAGGTAGCAACTGGAGAGTTGCGGACGTGTGGTGCCACTGTTGAACAGCGTAGGCGTGCTGGACATGAAATCAAAAGAAGACAGAACTTCGTAAAACTCGATCGCACGCTCTTCGCGGTTGACTTCATTGAGTGACAAACCCATGGCGACACGCATGAAGAATGACTGTGGCAGTTCGATACGTTGCTTGCGCACATGTAAGAAATAACGGTCATACAAAGTTTGCAGGCCGAGGTAATCAAATTGCAAGTCACGCTCTGGCTTGAGCGCCTTGGCCAAGCGAGTCAGATCAAATTGCAGCAAACGCGGGTCGAGCAAGTCGTTATCCACACCCTTGTTCAAAAATTCTGCGAAGGTGCGCTGATAGTGCCCTGCCATTTCAGCATGTGTGGCTTCTTGCCCCAAAACTTCCTTGGTGATCGAGTACATCAACAAGCGTGCGGTGGCAAAGGTGTAACCCGGTTCTTTTTCAATCAGGGTGCGGGCGGCAAGCACGGAGGCTTTGTGCACCTCTTCCATCGGGATGCCGTCGTACAAATTACGCATGGTTTCTGACAGGATGGGCGCTGCAGTGACGTCCTCACCCAGGTTTTCGCAGGCGGTTGCAATGAGTTTTTCTAAACGCACCGAATCGAGAACCACGCGCTGACCATCCACCATGACATGCAAAACCGGGCCTTGGGTGGCGGGAGTTTCTTTTTGGGTGGCACGTTCTTGTGTGCGGCGTTCGCGGTAGAGCACATAAGCACGCGCGACTTCATGGTGGCTGCCGCGCATGAGACCGAGTTCGACCTGGTCTTGCACGTCTTCAATATGGAATGTGCCGCCGCCCGGGCGCGAGCGCATGAGCGCACGGGTGACGGCTTGGGTCAGTTGATCCACCGTCTCGCGCACGCTGGCAGAGGCTGCACCTTGTGTGCCATGCACGGCCAAAAAAGCCTTCATCATGGCGACCGCGATCTTGGCCGGCTCAAACGGAACCACCGCACCATTGCGGCGAATGATCTGGTATTGGCTTAAGGAGGAAATCAATGTGGTCTGGGTGGTATCGCCAACGTCGGTTGACTTGCGAACGGGCGTGACATTTGTAGTGGTTGCGGCAATTTGCATCTTTTTTAATCCTGTGGGGCATGAATGCTTTTGGTGACTTCTTATATTTTTTTTGTGCTGATGACCGGTTGTCCGTCACAAATGTGCACACCCCACACTATATATGGGGTCGTAACTCTTTTCAACACACTACACGTAGTGTTTGCTCTATTTTTTGTAAAAAATTTTTTTAAGAGATAGTTTTGGCAGAAATTTGCTGCATTTAGATTTAACCTGGCACTGAATTCAAAGTTGTGAATGTGCTTATTCAGGAAAATACCGATCGGCCCATCCCACACTTTGTTGCAAAAAACGCCAAGAAAAACCTTTTCCTGGGTCTTTTTTTCGAAGAGGTGCGATGTGTTCGTGTCCGGTGACGTGTTGAATCGGGTATTGAAGTTGAATCAATGGAAGAAGCGCACTCAAACTTTCGTATTGTTCGGGTGTGAATTTTTCGCCGTCAAGTCCTTCAAGTTCAATGCCGATTGAAAAATCGTTGCAGTTGTCGCGGCCCCAATGGCTGGATGTGCCCGCATGCCACGCCCTGTCATCGCAACTGACAAATTGAACCAACTCGCCGCCTCGGCGGATGAAAAAATGCGCAGACACTTTCACATCACGCAAGGTCTCGAAGTAGGGGTGCTGCGAATGGTCAAGCGTGTTGGTGAAAAGTGCTTCCACGTGGTCACCTGTGTAAGTGCCTGGTGGCAGACTGATGGCGTGTATGACCACCAGATCCACATCAACGCCAAGCGGGCGCGTCCCGAAATTGGGAGACGCAATGGCCCGAGCAAACCGGTACCAACCGTTTTGCCAAAACGAAGTGTTCTTCATGTCTTAATTTTCAACCGCATCGCGATGAGCCGCACTGCAGTAAGTAGCTTGCGGGGACGCGACCGCTTCTTTTTCCGGGAGGTGCAATCCGCAATGGGCACAACGCACCATGTTTTGCGGTTGATCAGCTGAACCGGTTGAACGGCGGTCTGAACCTGATGGGCGACTGAACTTGAACCACATGATCACGCCAAAGAGCAAGCCCAGCAGGATCAGGTATTTCATAGATGGCGTCCCAGCACAACCTCAGTCACAAAGCGTGAACCTGCATAAGACATCAGCAACATCAATGCGCCTACATAAAGTGTGCGTACCGCCAGCGATCCACGCCAACCGCGGTAACGCCGCCCCCATAAGAGCACAGCAAACACCAGCCAGGCGAGGATAGCGAACAAGGTTTTGTGGTCCAACCGAATCGCATGTATGGAACCGTAAAGCTGTTCACCGAAAAGCCAACCGGCCAGCAAAGTTGCCGTCAGCAGCCCAAAGCCAATATTGACAAAGCGAAATGTCAATCGCTCAAGTGTCAGCAGCGGTAAACCGGTCGGGTCGACGGCACCCAGGCGAATTTGGCGCTCCGCACGGCTCATCAAACTGGCGTGCACCACGGCAGCGGCAAACAGGGCGTACGAAGCCATGCCTAGCATCCAGTGAAAAGGCAACCAAGCCGATGAGGTGCTGTGCAGCGTTTGTCCGGGAAACAACAAAGGCAGTATGACGGTCACCATGCCGACGCCGGACATCAGCCAGCGGGTTTGCATTTGCGGGAACCAATGATGCTCAATGGTGTAGACCAATAAGACCAACCATGCGGTGGCGGATAAAGCCGCGGCAAAGCCGAAATGCGACAGTTCGTTTTCAGTGGGGATGAGACTAGCGATCACGCTCAAACCATGAAACAGTGAAATCAGCCACAGGTAGTTGCGGCTTTGCTGTGGCGATAAACGGCCACCAAACAAAGCACCCAATGCATAGGCCACCGCGGCCACGAGGCCCCAGACCAGACTGAATTGGGATGCGCTGAATACAATCATGCGGACAGTTTAGCGTTTCGCTGACAACCCGGTTTTTTCATCGCAAGTTTCATGGCAAGGTAATCGCAATGGCAAGCACGCTCAGTGACAAACTTTCCCGGCTGGTTCGCCAGGTCAGCGGACAGGCCCGCATCACGGAATCCAATGTGGCTGACATGTTGCGCGAGGTTCGCATGGCATTACTTGAAGCCGACGTGGCGTTGCCCGTGGTGCGCGACTTCATTGCCAGGGTCAAAGACAAGGCGCTGGGACAGGAAGTCATCGGCTCGCTGACCCCCGGTCAGGTGCTGGTCAGCATCGTGCAACGCGAACTCAGCGCCACCATGGGCGAAGGCGTCGCTGACATCAATCTGGCGGCGCAACCCCCGGCGGTCATTCTCATGGCCGGTTTGCAAGGCGCAGGTAAAACCACCACCACCGCCAAACTTGCCAAACACCTGATCACCAAGCGAAAGAAAAAAGTGTTGACCGTGTCGGCTGACGTCTACCGCCCGGCCGCTATCGAGCAATTAAAAAGCGTGACAGCACAGGCCGGTGCGGAATGGTTTCCCAGTGACCCGTCGCAAAACCCCGTCGATATTGTGTTGGCTGCATTGGACTATGCACGCAAACATTATGTGGATGTGCTGCTGGTGGACACCGCGGGTCGCTTGGCGATTGACGAAGCACTGATGAAAGAGATCAAGGCTTTGCATGCAGCGGTGAATCCGGTCGAGACTTTGTTTGTGGTCGACGCCATGCTCGGACAAGATGCCATCAACACCGCCAAGGCATTCAAAGACGCATTGCCATTGACGGGCATTGTGCTGACCAAAACCGACGGCGATTCACGCGGCGGCGCGGCGCTGTCAGTGCGGCAAATCACCGGCGCCCCGATTAAATTTGCAGGAACCAGCGAAAAAATCGACGGCCTCGAAGCCTTTGATGCCGAGCGTCACGCCGGGCGCATGCTAGGCATGGGTGACATAGTAGCTTTGGTCGAGCAGGTCACGGCCAATGTGGACATGCAAGCCGCGCAAAAAATGGCGGCCAAATTCAAAAGCGGCGACGGCTTTGACCTGAATGATTTTTTATCTCAGATACAGCAGATGAAGCAAATGGGCGGTTTGTCCAGCCTGATGGAAAAAATGCCCGGCCAGATCGCGGCCAAGGCCAAGGACGTGGATTTGAACCGCGCTGAAAAAGAAATGGTGAAAAAGCAGGGCATCATCCACAGCATGACGCCTTACGAGCGGGCCAAACCGGACATCATCAAAGCCACGCGCAAGCGCCGGATCGCCGCCGGTGCCGGCGTGCAAGTGCAAGAAGTCAATCGCTTGCTCAATGAATTTGGCCAAATGCAAGACATGATGAAAAAAATGCGTGGTGGCGGTTTGATGAAGATGATGAAAAAGTTAGGCGGCATGAAAGGCATGGGCGGGTTCCCCGGCATGCCGCGTTAATGCGCCAGGGAACAGGGCCGAGATTCATTTTCCTTCTCGGGGCTCTTTGATTGAGCCTTTCCAATGAAAAAAGCCTGCAACACGTTGCAGGCTTTTTTACGTCAAACGGGGATTAACCGCCTGCGCTGATCTTGCGACCATTCAGGCTTTGCACCGGGCGGGCATTGAGCTTGAACGGGAATTTGCCGACCTGGTCTTTGGACACATCCATGGGTTTTTTCAGAATGTAGAACTGCACACCTTCGGTACAAGGCGGTGTGGTCAGTGAACCTTCGTAGTTGTAGAAACCGAGGTCTTTGGGCAACATGTTGCCCGGGTTGAAGCTGACTTTCTCCGGTAGGAATTCTTCACCTTCTTTAGGTGGCAGATTGGCCCACAAAGTTTTGATCGCGGCGTTGTCTTTGCCTTCGTTCAGCAACACACCGATGACAGCAAGTTTGCCGTCTTTGCTCTTGTGCACAAAGTGCGCGACCATGGCGGAGTTTTTACCGTCGACCTGTTCTTCTGAGGGGCGATGGAAGTGAAATTGCAGCAAGTCGTAACTTTCCTTGTTGATGGTCAGCGTGCTGCCAGATTCCACATTCACTTGAATCGTGTGGCCGTTGTTGAGCATTTTCAACGGGCCTTCCTTGTAATCCACGCTCAACACATCTTTGGATTTTTCAAATGGTCCGATGATGTTCAGCGGGGACTGTTTTTTGCCTGTGCCGCAGACGGGGAAGTTGCTGCCCCAATGCTCTGGGCCGTTATCGCCTTCATAGCCCCAGTGCACAGCATGGGCTTTGTCGTCTTTTTTGCCGTGACCATCTTTGGCGGGTTCTTCTTTTTCTGTTGATTTTTTGCAGTCCTGCAATACCTTGACTTTTTGACCCGCAGCAGCCAGCGCGTTTTGCGCGGCACACACGGTTTGCAAGCGGTTGCTCCATTCAGCCATCTCCAAGGCTTTTTGGAATGCAGCGATGGTGCCTTCGTCTTGTGCACCTTTGGTCAGCAAGCGGATGGAGGCCATACCGACTTGGCGTTCAGCGCTGAGAGATTTTTGTGCCTTGTAAAGCATTTCAATGTCTTGCAAGACCACGCCGTTGGAAAACGCTGCTTTGAGAGCATCCAGTTCTTGAGCGATGTTGCCTGTTTCAGCAATGGGCTCCTCTTGTGCAGGCTCTTTCTCGTGCATTTTTTCCAATGCTTCTTTGGCTTCGCCCAATTGCTCTGTGAGTTCGCCGACCTCAGCCACCAAATGCTTTTTGGCGGAGTAATTCATATAAGCAAGTGTTGACGCTGCCACAAGACAGATGCCCAACAGTATTTCTAGTATCAAACGTAGGTATTTTTTCATGACTGCTTTGAATGAAAAAGACAAGAAGATGCGGCGCACAAAGGGGTTGTACGCCCGGAACCCAGATGGTATCGGCTTGATGCCGACAACTCTTTAATCAACAAGTGTTAAATGGATTCTTTTGAGTTATTTTTTAACCCAAACGAACCAAGATTGAAAAAAAACTTGTCTCACAAGGAGACTTAAACCCGGATGAAAACGGTCACCAGCTCTTCTGCGCCGACTTGTCGGCTGCAATGACCGTGCACCAAACTGTCAAACACCGCACCCGGCGGCAACACGTCCGCAGAGAAAAAATGCTCACCCGCATTGAAAATCCGCGCACTGCCGTCTTGCAAGCCGATTTCCATTTGACCTTGCAAAATAAACACCCATTGCGGTGAAGTAGTGACGTGAAACTGGCTGCGAAAACCCACCGGGCTGCGGCGCAGTTGTAAGCCGTGAGCGGGCAGCAATTCGCTCAAGCGCGATTGCGGTGTGCCTTGGTCCAGCGGAATGTCTTCTTCGCGAAAGCGTGCGCGCCCATCGCTGTCGGTGAATAAAACAGTGCGTGTGAATGTGTGCATGCGTTCATCATAAACAAGCCACTCGATACAATCGACGCTTCTTCCACAGCCTCTGGATCTACACCATGACCCGCTGCATTTCTTTCAAGGCTTTGCCATGAGCCGCAAAGTCTTCATCAAAACCTTCGGCTGCCAAATGAACGAGTACGACTCGGACAAGATGGCAGATGTACTG
>CANHLD010000023.1 GCA_947461325.1 Comamonadaceae bacterium | reverse complement strand
GATGCAGAACGCGTCATCCGCGACATGGCGCAGCAAGGTTACGGGTTGATATTCACGCCCAGTTTCGGTTACATGGAGCCGACGCTCAAAGTGGCTGCTGATTTTCCGCAAGTGAAATTTGAATCCATCACCGGCTACAAAACTGCGGCCAATGTGTCTACCGCAAACGCGCGCTATTACGAAGGCCGGTTTCTGGCAGGCATCGCCGCCGGCCGGGTCAGTAAAACTGGCGTCGCTGGTTATGTGGCCGCATTCCCCATTCCAGAGGTCATACAAGGCATCAATGCTTTCACCTTAGGCATGCAATCGGCCAACCCCAAAGCGGTCGTCAAATTGATTTGGCTCGACACTTGGTTTGACCCAGCACGCGAGCGCGAAGCCGCCATGACCTTGATGAATCAAAAAGCGGATGTGTTGGCTTTTCATACCGCCTCAGACGCGGTGATGGTGGCAGCACAAGAGCGCGGAAAAATGGCTATTGCCTACCACTCGGACATGCGCCATGTCGCACCGCAGGCACAACTGCTGGCCATCACGCACAACTGGGGCGACTATTACAGTCAGCGCGCGGCAGCCGTCATCAACGGTTCATGGCAAACCACGCAAACCTGGGGCGGGGTACGCGAAGGCATGATCAAGCTTGAGGGTTTTGGTCCACGATTGCCCAAGCGGGTTCAAAATGAACTGACTCGTTTGCAGCGAGCCTTAGCCAAGGGCAGCTTGCAGCCATTTACCGGCCCCATTTTTGATAACCAAGACGGTGTGGTGTTGGCGCAAGGTCAAACCATGAGTGATGAGCAGATATTGAAAATGCATTTTCTGGTGCGCGGCGTGATCGGTTCATTGCCCTGAACTGCTTGCTTGATCGCCAAACTACAATCGATCATCATTGAATAAGGCAGTCTCATGAGCATCAAGAGCGATAAATGGATACGCCGCATGGCTGAGCAGCACGGCATGATCGAACCGTTCGAGCCCGGTCAAATCCGTGTGAATGCGGCTGGCGAAAAAATCGTCAGCTACGGTACCAGCAGCTACGGTTACGATATTCGCTGCGCGCCCGAGTTCAAGGTGTTCACCAACATTTACAGCACCGTGGTCGACCCGAAAAACTTTGATGAAAAAAGTTTTGTCGATATGCACTCAGACGTGTGCATCATCCCGCCCAACAGTTTTGCGTTGGCGCGCACCATGGAATATTTCCGTATTCCGCGTAATGTGCTGACCATTTGTCTGGGCAAAAGCACTTACGCGCGCTGCGGCATCATCGTCAACGTCACGCCGTTCGAGCCTGAATGGGAAGGCTATGTGACGCTGGAGTTCTCCAACACCACGCCTTTGCCTGCCAAAATTTATGCTGGTGAAGGCTGCGCACAGGTGCTGTTTTTCGAAAGCGACGAGGTTTGCGAAACCAGCTACAAAGACCGAGGCGGCAAATACCAAGGTCAAGTCGGCGTCACCTTGCCCAAGGCCTGAAAACTCGGTTTTGAGGTTTTTCAGGCATGTTCGCCCTTAGTGCGACAATAGACACCAACTATGAATTCATTCTCGCAACTGCAGTTGGCACCCAATCTGGCGAAAGCTGTCGCCGAAATGGGATACGAATCTATGACGCCGATACAGGCGCAGGCCATTCCGGTGGTGTTATCCGGTCAGGATGTGATGGGTGCGGCTCAGACCGGTACCGGCAAAACAGCGGCGTTTTCCTTGCCTCTGCTTCAACGCATGCTCAAGCACGAAAACACTTCTACGTCGCCCGCCCGTCACCCGGTGCGTGCTTTGGTGTTGTTGCCCACACGTGAACTCGCCGATCAAGTGGCGCAACAAATCAAGATGTACGCCAAGTACACGCAATTGCGAAGCGCTGTGGTTTTTGGCGGCATGGACATGAAACCGCAGACGGCAGAGCTTAAAAAAGGCGTTGAGGTGTTGGTGGCTACACCGGGTCGTTTGCTGGACCACATCGAAGCCAAAACGGCGGTGCTCAATCAAGTGGAGTACGTGGTGCTGGATGAAGCCGATCGCATGCTCGATATCGGCTTTTTGCCGGACCTGCAACGCATACTCAGTTACCTGCCCAAGCAGCGCACGACGCTGCTTTTTTCAGCCACGTTCTCACCCGAAATCAAGCGCTTGGCATCCAGTTATTTGCAAAACCCGGTCACCATCGAAGTTGCCCGTCCGAACCAAACCGCGTCCACCGTGACGCAGCTTTTTTACAGCTTGCCGGACGATGACAAGCGACGTGCTTTGAAACAAATCGTCAAACAACGCGGCATCTCGCAAGCCTTTGTGTTTGTCAACAGCAAACTCGGTTGCGCCAGACTCGCGCGTTCGCTCGAGCGCGATGGTTTAAAGACCACCGCTTTGCACGGCGACAAAAGCCAGGATGAACGTTTGAAAGCGCTGGAAGCTTTCAAAAAAGGCGAGGTGGATTTGCTGGTGTGCACCGATGTGGCTGCGCGTGGTCTTGACATCAAAGACGTGCCTGCGGTGTTTAACTTCGATATTCCCTACAACGCGGAAGACTACATTCATCGCATCGGACGCACCGGACGCGCCGGAGCTGAAGGCCTAGCGGTCAGTTTTGCTTCACCTACAGATACGCGCCTGGTGACTGACATTGAAAAACTCACCAAGCAAAAAATCGATTTGCAAGGGTTTGAGTTTGAAGATGAACGGCCTGCCGGTCGCATCAACACCGGGCGTCGCCATTGGAATGAGGATGAAACTGATGTGGAAAAACCGGCTTCACGCAGCCGTTTTGTACCGCCCCCCAAAGTGCATGATCCGTTTTTTGACCGGCCTTATGAGGCCAGCGCTGAACCTGTGAATACGCCAGCAAGCCCTGAGCAGGTCTTGTCCAACGGGCGAAGTATTTCCCCCAATATCAAACCTAAGCGCAATATCGCTGCTTTGTTCAAGACCACCGAACCGGGTTAAGCTGTTTATGCAGTCACGCTGCAATTGACTTGTATTTTTTCACGCATGCTGGTGAGCGGGTCTATTTTCAATGCGCTCAAACAGCGCCCCCAAACACAACCTGTATCGAGTTCGATCACATCTTCCCGGTGCAAAGCCGACAGCGACGACCAGTGGCCGAAGGCCACAGTGGTGTAACGTGTTTGTCGCCCTGGCACATCAAACCAGGGCAGATAGCCTGGCGGCGCGTTTTTGAAGTCACCGTGGTGAACAAATTCCATCGCGCCTTCGGGAGTGCAAAAACGCAAACGCGTCAAGCCATTGACAATCACGCGCAGGCGGTCGTGACCGCTTAAGTTGTCTTGCCAGCGATCGGGCTGGCTGCCGTACATATGCGAGATGAAATCTGTCCAGTCCGGGCCGCGCAACACTGTTTCTACTTCGGCAGCTAAGGATAACGTTTGAGTCAAAGTCCACTGCGGCAACACGCCTGCATGCACCATCAACACACCGGCTTCATGCATGGCCATCGATTGAAAGCGAAGCCAATCCATTAATTCAGTTCGATCTGGCGCTTGCAAAACATCATTTAATGTATCGGCTGGTCTGAGTTTAGAGACGCCCAGATGCAGAGCCAGCAGATGCAAATCGTGGTTTCCTAATAAACATCGGGCGCTTTGTCCTAAGTTTTTCAGTCGGCGTAAAACCGCCAAATTGTCAGGTCCACGGTTGACCAGATCGCCAAGTAAGCACAAGGTATCGCGACTGGGCGAGAATTGAATCCTGTCGATTAAACGTTGCAACGCTCGGTCGCATCCCTGAACATCACCAATCAAGTACATTGCCATGTGATGATTGTCGTTCATTAACCCTTGGTACCTGTCGGACCCGAATCAACCACTTATGGAAATCTTGCTGATTTTTTTACTGACATTGCTCAATGCCATTTTCGCCATGTCAGAGATGGCATTGGCATCCAGCCGCAAAGCAGTACTGATGGCGCAACTCGAGGAAAAACTCACTGGTGCACAGGCTGCGCTAGAGTTACAGCGCCGCCCCACTGAATTTTTATCCACCATACAAATCGGCATCACTACGCTGGGGGTTTTGAACGGCATTATTGGTGAAGCAGCCTTCAGTGAAAGCGTAGCCAAGTGGTTTGTCACCGCCGGGGCGACCCATGTCTTGGCGGGCGTACTGGCAACTACGCTCGTGGTGACTTTCATCACGCTCAACACTATCTTGTTCGGTGAATTGGTTCCCAAACGCATCGGTCAGATTTATCCAGAGACTGCGGCCAGATTGACCGCACCTTTGATGTTGGCTTTGTCGTGGATGGCCAGACCCTTGGTCAAAGCCTTGTCTTTCAGCACAGCCACAGTACTTCGCTTCATGCGCATCGATTTGGAAAAAGTTAGGCAAGTGACTGAAGAAGAAATCACTGCCAGCTTGGTGGAAGGTGTAGATGCTGGTTTGATCGAGCAGCATGAACATCAAATGGTAAAAAATGTATTTCACTTAGATGAGAGGAATCTGGTGTCGCTGATGGTGCCTCGAACCGATATTGTGTGGATGCAAAGTGATTGGAATATCCAGCAGGCGCTGCAGCATATTCAGGGGCAGGCTGCTCATTCGTGGTATCCGCTGTGCAGAAACGGGTTAGATGAAGTCATTGGCATGGTGAGTATGTCGAGCATGCTTCATCACTACAACAGCACAGAGCCCTTGGAAACATGGGCAGAACCGGCGGTGTTCGTTCCAGAAACATTGACTGGTCTGGACTTGTTAGATCAGTTCCGTAGTCCGCATCAAATCAACACCCCAAAACTTCATTTGCACAGCACCCGAATGGTGTTGATTGTGGATGAGTACGGGGTTGTACAAGGTTTGGTCACGCCACGCGATCTCTTGGAGGCCATCACTGGAGAGTTGGTGCAAACCACTTCACCTCAGGATGTGTGGGCTGTTCAACGTGAAGATGGAAGCTGGTTGCTTGATGGATTAATGCCAGTCCAAGAGTTGAAATCCAGACTGGAAATAGAAGAATTGCCACTGGAAGAAAAAGGTTTTTACAACACCCTGGCGGGATTGATCATGTTGTTGGCTGGAAACTTACCTAAAGAAGGTGAAGTCATGCATTCCATGGGATGGCGCTTTGAAGTCGTTGATATGGACGGGCGGCGCATTGACAAAGTGCTGGCTATGTATATGGGCCAAGCTAAGCAAGATGAGGATTTATCCGGTTAATCCGGAATCAAGGGTTGTGAGGATTTTTTTTCTCATCCAACTCGTCCAAGATATGGTTGATTCCTGACACCGTTTTTCGAAGCGCTTCCACACGACCGTGGAATTCAGCTTGCTTTTTGGCATGTTCTAAACGGGCTGCCGTGGCCGCCGCATCCGCTGAATGCGCTTGATTGGTATTTTGTTTGGCTGTTTCTTCTGCCGCAGTAGATGCTGATTTGTTTCTGACAGAATCCGTCTGTTGAGAATTTGCGGATGAACTGGAAATCTTGGCTGTGGGCTTAGGCCCTTCGTTCAAGCTGGTTCCGGTGTCAGGCAAAGCTTCTATATGGTCTTGAAGATGTTCTTTGTCTGCCGAAGCTGTTCTACTTTCTATGGCTTCATCTTCTACAGCTTGTTGATTTTTCGGATGGCTTGGTGTGGCTGTGTTTTGTTGGTTGTCAGACAACGCCTCATCATCTAAGGCTTGCGTGTTCTTTGGCTGTGAAGCATCAGCTATTGCCTGAATATTGTCTTTCAGTGACTCTTGCTCAATATCTGCCAGATTGTCGGAGATCTGATCTTTAGGGAGAGATTGAAGATTGTCTTGCGTATGTTCACCAGACACAGATGGCTGCTTGTTCGCGGCGTCAGAGTGGCTGACATCTTCTTGATGGTCATGCAAGGCTTCGTTAGCTTGTCCTAAAGATTTATCTTTGAATGACTCGTTGCCCATAGCTGCCAAGTTAGCGTTGTTTTCTTGGCTGAAAGAATCTTGTGTTTGGCCCTCATGGAAGGGGGCTTGCAGCGTCTGCCGATTGTCTTTGGCTTGTTCAGTTTCAATGGCTTGTAAATTCTGCTGGTCGTTGTCTTCTTCAATCGACTGAAGGTTTTTTGCTCTCTCTTCTTGGGCTATGGATTGCCGATTGTCCTTGAGACTGTCGGTGTCTAAGGCTTGTAAATTGTCTTTAGGTGTGGCGCCCGACTCAACATCCACTTGGATGGATTCAGGATGGCCGGGTTGCTCATTGGCATAACGGTCAGCGAATGCATCTGATTTGACTGTGGGGCCTTTGGCACTTGCTAATTTATCGCTCTCTGGCAGCAGAGCATGCTGACTTTCATTGGGGGCTTCATGGAGTTGCTGCAAATTGTCGTTATCTTTGCTTGTCTCAAATGCGGAGCCCTTGTTTTCAAAAGGATCTTTTGCTTCGTTATGCAGTTGGGCATTGGCGTCCTCATCATCAATTAAAAACGATGGTTGTCCCAAAGTATCGGAATGCTCGTTATGCGCTCCAGGTGTGATTTCAAGCGCACTCTCATGAAAATCAGATTTTTTATGCGTGACGTTTAAATCGTCATTAGCCACAATATCGCTGCGACGCGCTTTAGCACTGTTAGAGCCTTGCGGAATTTCAACCGAAAAAGGCTTGCTGCTTCTGATGATCGGTGGGGGTGAGGATGCCATTGGGCAGAGTTTAACCCTGGCAATCAAATATGGTTATTTCGCTGTGCGCTGTTATAAATATTTGAAATTACTTTTTCGTGCTTATGAGCTTATTTGCAAGCATAATGGCCTCAGGTGCATAAGCAGACATTCCATCCGCACCTGTCTGAGTCAGCAAATCTTCATCTAACAAAACGGCACGACCACCCAAAATCACCTGAGTGTGTGGATTGAGTGCTTCTGCTCTTATGGTGTTCACCAGTGAGGGAAGGCCAGGTAATTGTTCGACCAGCGCGACAGACAAACCAACCATGTCAAACCATTCTCTGCGCAATGTTTGAATCAGGTCTTTCTCGGATGAAGCCATTTCCATAACCACGTGCCAGCCGTCGCTGCGGAATAATTCGCTCACGATACTCAAGCCAAGTATGTGCATGGAACCCGGCGCGCAGGCCAGCAATATTCTTTTGACTTCACCCGCTTCTTGAGGAGAATCTTGGTTTCTGTACCCCAGATTACGGGTCACTTGATGCATGCGCATCAAACCTTCAGTCACAGCTGTGAAGTCTATTTTGTCCTCCTCCCATTGCTCGCCTAACCAACGAGCTGCGGGAGTGATCAAATCCATGAAGATACTTTGCATGGAGATGTCTTGATCAAGAAATACGGTGACGAACTCAAGCGGTTTATCAGCGTCATTGCCAAGGCAAGCTAAGCAAAACTGTTCAATTTCATCAGAGGAAAATTCTTTTGATAGCGAAGAGGCCAACTTTGGCTGTGAGTCTTTAGATGAGTGGGCATCGATCAGGCTGGGAATGATTTGCGCTTCAATGACCGAGAGTATGGATTTGAAACAATGCGCTTGAGTCGAGACATCCAGCGAGTCAGAAAATTGCTCCTGGTTTTGATGCTGTGTACCCTTAGAAAAGGCCGACAAAACCAGTCCGGATAAATTGTTCAGTTTGGACAGAGGTTTGAGGCTGATCAAACTTGAGAGGCTGAAATCCATGTATTGCTCCTAAGGTGGAAAAGCGACTACCCAAATTTTTATTTCAGATCTTCATTCTCGTCTTAATTCGACCCCTTTAGAACCATGGCAAGGGTAAATCCCCAGCAAATAGATATGTTGAAGAAGATGGCTCAGGGTTTACCTTGTGTTTAGCGTGATACCACCTAGTCTTTAAATCTTAGTGAAATACTGAATATGGTTATTCACAAGTCAAAAGGAGACAAAACATGCGAACCATTCCCATAGCAAATATTGCTTCAGAGTTCAGCGATTGTGAAGAAAGCGGCGTTGTGCCCAAACAAAACCTGCCCTTGGCGCGTCGTGAATTTCTCAAGGGTTCTGGTATTTTGATGGGTACCTTAGCTGCCGGTTCAGTTCTCGCGGGTCTGGCACCATCCACAGTCTGGGCTGTTGAATTGAAAACACTCGGTCAAGCCGAGGGCGAGACCTTGATGGCCATGGGTCGAACACTTTATCCCCACAAAAAATTGCCCGATGCTGTTTACGCTATTTTGGCCAAAGACCTTGACGGCTCAGCTTCTGGCAGTCCCGATGCCGCCAAAATGCTGAAAGAGGGTGTCGCCAATCTCAACAGCTTGGCCGGCGGCAACTTTGCCAAAGCCAAAGAAGACAAACGATTAGCGATTGTCAAAGGACTTGAAGGCTCTACGTTCTTTGCTACTGTGCGTGGCCAATGTATCACCTCACTCTACAACAATGACATGGCTTTCGCCGCTTTTGGGTACCCTGGTTCTGCTTGGGAAAAAGGTGGATACATCACTCGCGGGTTCCAAGACCTGAAATGGTTACCTGCACCTTCTAAAGAAGACAGCCCGCCCCCTTTCAAGGGCTAGTTTCTACTTAAACCAACAGATTACTCAGGAGATATTCATCATGGCTTCTATTGCATTCAACGATGACTCAGTTGTTGTCATCATCGGTTCAGGCGCGGGTGGCGGAACGCTGGCCAACGAACTTTGTCAAAAAGGCATCAAAGTAGTGGTACTTGAAGCAGGCGCGCGTCAGTCCCCGCAGTCATTTGTCAATGACGAATGGAAATCATTCGGTCAATTGGCTTGGCTTGACCCGCGCACCACTTCAGGCACTTGGCGTGTTGCCAAAGATTTTTCAGGCTTACCAGCTTGGATTTGCAAAACTGTCGGCGGTTCAACCACCCACTGGGCGGGTGCCTCTTTGCGTTTTCAAGAGCATGAGTTCCGTGCAAAAACTGTTTATGGCGATATCAAAGGTGCTAACTTGCTCGATTGGCCAGTCACGCTTGCAGAGCTTGAGCCTTATTACGCCAAGGCAGAAAACAAAATGGGTGTGACTCGCACCAACGGCATTCCCGGACTACCCGGCAATAACAATTTCAAGGTAATGCACGCGGGTGCCAAGAAATTGGGCTACAAAGAAGTGCACACAGGCAATATGGCCATCAACAGCCAACCGCGTGATGGCCGTGGCCGTTGTATGCAACTCGGTTTTTGCTTCCAAGGCTGTAAGAGCGGCGCCAAGTGGTCTACGCTTTACACGGAAATTCCTAAGGCTGAAGCCACAGGCAATTTAGATTTGCGCCCCGAGTCTCACGTCACTCGCATTGAGCACGACAGCAAAGGGCTTGCCTCAGGCGTGATTTATTTTGACAAGGACGGTAAGGAGCAGCGCCAAAAAGCCCGAGTGGTTTGTGTCGCAGGTAACTCCATCGAAACACCGCGCTTGTTGCTGTTGTCCAGTTCCACCATGTTCCCTGACGGCTTGGCTAATTCTTCAGGCCAAGTCGGACGCAATTACATGCGCCACATGACCGGTTCGGTTTATGCTGCTTTTAAAAATCCTGTGCACATGTACCGTGGCACCACCATGGCCGGCATCATCCGAGATGAGTCTGCCTTTAATCCGCGTCGTGGATTTGTGGGTGGCTATGAAATGGAAACATTGTCATTGGGTCTGGCATTCATGCCTGCATTCCTTGACCCGGGTGCATGGGGAGCTGACTATGCTTGGTGGATGGACCACTACACCAATTTGGCTGGTATGTGGCTGGTGGGTGAAGATATGCCCCGCGAAACCAACCGCATCACCTTGAACCAAAATGTCAAAGACAAGTGGGGAAGTCCGGTTGCTAACGTGCACTTTGATGACCATGAAAATGACATCGTCATGCGTAACCATGCTTTCACACAGGGTGAGCGTATTTACCAAGCCGCGGGCGCGATCAAAACTTACCGCACACCACCTTATCCTTCTACGCACAACCTGGGTAGCTGCCGCTTGAGCGCGAATGCGCGCGATGGTGTGGCTAACAAATGGGGTCAGACCCATGACATAGCCAACTTGTTTATCAGTGACGGCAGCCAGTTCACCACCGGTGGTGCTGAAAACCCCACGTTGACGATTGTCACTTTGGCTATTCGCCAAGCTGATTACATCGCCAAGCAAATGACCGAACGGGCCATTTGATAAACTCGAAAACATTTGAGGAGAGCGCAAATGTGTGAGTATTTCGTGAAAGCAGACCCGATACAGTACGAACAACGTACCCGCTCGGTGCGCATTCGCGGCATGCTCACCAGCATCCGGTTGGAAAACATGGTGTGGGATGTATTGGCTGAAATGGCTGAAGATGAAGGCTGTACCACCAATGCACTTATTTGTCAGTTGCATGATGAAATATTGCAGCACAGAGGCGAAGTGCCCAACTTCGCCTCTTTCTTGCGCATCACCAGTTTGCGTTATTTGCGCAGATGTTTGATTACGCTTGAAAAAAAGCACCAGTCTTCGGTTGAGCCCTTAATTAATCCGGATGTTTTGCCTCTTTCCATCAACGCTAATTTCGATTCCCCCTCTGTCAGAGCTAATTCCAAAATATTGGCAGCTGTCAAATCCTGATTTTTAAATTCCTATGAGTTTCAATACCGAATTGCAAACGGGTGTTTGCGAAAATCCCGATGCTGCGTCTAAGGGATTTGTTCTTAACCATGCTATGTTGCGCGTGAAAGACCCGGCCGTTTCGCTGGATTTTTATTCGCGAGTGATGGGCATGCGACTGTTGCGAAAGCTCGATTTCCCCGAGATGAAATTCAGCCTGTATTTTCTGGCTGTCGCTGAATTTGCCAGCCATGCGCCACAGGATACTGGCGAAAGAACAGCTTGGACATTTTCACAAGCCGGTATATTGGAGCTGACCCATAACTGGGGAACTGAAACTGATGCCGAATTCAAATACCACGATGGCAATGCCCAACCACAGGGTTTCGGCCATATTTGTTTTTCCGTGCCTGACTTAGATAAGGCGGTCAAATGGTTTGATGACAACCAAGTGATCTATGTCAAAAGACCTGATCAAGGCAAGATGAAAGATGTGGCATTTATCAAGGACCCAGACGGCTACTGGATCGAAATTG
The DNA here is from genome assembly GCA_947461325.1 of Comamonadaceae bacterium. Taxonomy (GTDB): domain Bacteria; phylum Pseudomonadota; class Gammaproteobacteria; order Burkholderiales; family Burkholderiaceae_C; genus Limnohabitans. The sequence continues at coordinate 5,651 of CANHLD010000023.1, read as the reverse complement.
TTGAACCCGGCAAATTGAAAAACCTAGGCCTTTGATCAGCGTGATTTTTTGATATCTGCTGCTGAGACAAAGTCTTTGCGCTTGACTTCATCGCTTTTCATGGCTTGCTGAATTTGACGCACCAAAAGCATTTTGGTGTCTGCCTGCATACTTTCTGCACGCAAACGTATGTAAATAGATTTGGCTTTATTTTTATCGTGGTTAGCTTCCACCAAGGCTTGCGCCCACAAACCATCGCGTATGACCCCATCTTGCATTTCTCTCAACACCATCGCATTGATGAGTTCACTGGTTTGGTTGGCCATAACTGCTTTCGGTGGTTGATTACGCCCGATTTTAAGCCGCAAAAATAGCCTATCTGTTTCGACTTAAGCGAAGTCTTCATCGGGTGGGGCGAGAATCAATGCAGCTCTGATACTGCAATTTTTTCTGGCAATTTTTTCAAATTGTAATTTGTCTGTACAAAAGTAAATTAATTGAACTGGCATATCAACAAATTCGTATAAATTAATACTTATATGTTGATTAATTAATAAAAAAATAGCTAGATTTAAATTGAATATTTAACTAAACTGGTAACTCCGAATAACTCAATTCAAAGAGAGAAAGCAATGAAAAAGTTCTTGAGCATTTGTTTACTTCTTGCAATTCCATTTGTGTCTTTCGCGCAAGAGGCTGGAGGAGTGGGTGGCGGCGGAGCAGGCGGTGGTGCTGCGGGTGGCGCGGGTGGCGCGGGTGGAGCTGCAGCCGGAGCGGGTGGTGCTGCAGGCGCGGGTGCAGGAGCAGCTGCAGGACTTGGTGGTATGACAATTGGAACCATCAGTGCTGTAGCAGCCGCGGCAGCTTTAGCTGTAGCCGTAGCCGCAGACGAAGACAAAACCACGACAACCACCACCACATCAACAAACTAAGAACGTGATCTGAAACCCATCTCATGAATTTGAGATGAGCTAATTTAAGTTCTCAGCGCGATGACAAAATTTTTAAAGCCAGGCAATACCTTGTCTGGCTTCTTTTTTTATGTGCTATCCCTCATATTCTTTGTGTGTGTGCTTTCAGCTTGCAAAAGCACAGATCCCAGTTGGCATACTTTTAAAACGGTTCTATCCAAGACAGAGCCAAAGTTCAATCCTTCTTTGGAATACATCACTGTTGAACTTGATGGACGCACATCTCACTTGGCATTGGGTTATAGAGAACTTGTCAAAGGCAGACCACTTGAGCATTGGTACTCCGGCGCAGGAGAAATGCTGGAAATGGTTGATGGCAGGGTTAACAAAGCTTTGGGTATGACGTTTGAGATTCGCGGAAACAAGGGCCGGCCTCCGGCATGGGAGTCGTTCGATGACGTTCGCCAGACGCAAGTCTGGACCAGAGAAATTGACATCATGCCCGGCTACAGGTATGGCGTTGAGGAAGAGATCACCACCGTCAAGCTCAGCAAAGAAAACCTGCCCGTCCAAAAAACCAAATATCCCAAGGACGCAATCTGGTTTCAAGAGCGAGTGATCACTAAAGATATTCAAGGGAAAACACAGCAATTTCAACAATTATTTGCGGTACTCAACAACCGAGTGATATACAGCGAGCAGTGTTTTCATAAAAACATGTGCATGAGTTTTCAACGAGATCAGCAAGTTGCGCGATGAAACACACACCACGCAAGTTGATGCTCTTCGTGTCAGGCATTTTGCTGTGCAGCACATGGCTATTGACTGTGCCAGTGAATGCACAAACCTTGAGAGCGCCTTTTCTCTCCTACCAGTTTCCAGAAGATGCAAAAGCTGTTCGCTTGGGTAATTGGTTGCACACGCAAAAATTAGACGACAGTGCATTTTTACTTGGAACAATCTGGGCGACACCTGAAGAAAAAATCAACCAACAAAGAAAATATGACGAGCTGATCAAGTCCATTCATCAATTGCATCAAAGCGGAGATATGTTGGAAGATGAAAAAAATGGCTTATCGCAAGTGCTGAACATACTTCAACCAACAGGGCGGGTTTTGATTGACGCTGTTGACTCAAGGTGGCTTGAGGCTAATCCGCGCAGAGACCCTCAGTTGTTGCCGCATGACTATATTGAAATTCCCGTTCGTACCGCTGTCGTGCGGTTGATGGGTTCTATGGGTGATGTTTGCGAATTGACGCACATACCTTCTGTTCATGCAGTGCGTTATGTGCAAGCTTGCTTTGGCAATTCAGCAGGTCCTTGGGCTTGGATTATTCAAGCCGACGGCAGGGTGCAAAAAATAGGCATGAGTCATTGGAACCAATTTGAACCTGTTCTGCCTTCCCCCGGCGCTTGGATTTGGGCACCTCATCAAGACACTAAGCTGCCAGAGACTTTTCAACAGCAATGGGTCGCTTGGTTGGCCACACAAGGTGTCAGCGATCGATTGTTGCTGACAAATTTTCCAAGGCTTCAACAAGCCAACACTTTTTCTGTCAAAGAAAATGCCCATGAGATCAGCTTGTTTGCAAACAGGCCCAAGCAATATTCTTCAAGCAACTGGGGCTATGTTGGCTTGGTGCAAACGCCAACGGCCAGAATGCAAAAGCCCGGCAATTTCGGCGTAAGTATGAATACAGCCTACCCACAAACTCACATGAATATATTTTTCCAACCCCTTGCTTGGGCGGAAATGGGCATTCGCTATTCTGATATCAGTAACCGTAAGTATGGTTCAGCCAGTTTCAGTGGCGACCAGTCTTACAAAGATAAAAGTATGGATTTGAAGTTACAAGTTACCAATGAATCAAACATCTGGCCTGCTGTTGCTGTGGGGTTGAGGGATGCGGCAGGCACCGGCTTGTTCAGTTCGGAGTATGTGGTTGCTAACAAGCGCATAGGTTCGGTGGACTATTCATTGGGAATGGCTTGGGGCAATATGGGAGGTCGTGGTGACATTCGCAACCCCTTGGGGCGCGTTCTAGCAAGCAGTTTTGACATCAGGCAAAACAAAGTAGCAGGTCAGGGTGGAATTTTCTCCACGCCATCTTGGTTTCACGGGCCGGTTGCCTTATTTGGCGGACTATCCTATCAATCAGCCTGGAATACAGAGTTCAAAGTTGAGCTTGATGGAAACAATTACCTGCGTGAACCTCAAGGTAACCATTTCCCTGGTTCCTCACCCATCAACATGATGGCCACTTACCACTGGGCGCGTGGCGTGGACTTAAACCTCGGTTTTATTCGAGGCAATTCAGTCACGGTAGGTATTTCTCTGTTCACAGATATCTCGCGTATTTATATGCCAAAGACCAGTGACCCGCCCATCAATGTGCCACGGCCGTTGATCAGCAATTCTCCTGATTGGCAAACGACCATCACAGATCTTGAATCTCATACGCAATGGGATGTGCAGCAAATATCCGTGGATGAACGCTCTGGAAAAATAACAGTGGATTTTGAAAACGCAAAAACTATTTATCCACAAAAGAGAATCGATAACGCGGTGGCCGTTTTAAACCGAGATGCATCACCACAGATTGAGACCTTTGATTTTCAATTCAAAGCCACTGGTGATGTGCTTGCCTCTCAAACTATTCAGCGAAAAAACTGGGCTATGTCTCAATCAGAGCCAGCCCGATCTGAGCAAGGGTTTTTTCAGCCACCGTTGAATTATGAAATTGGTCCTTCATCGCAAAGCAGTCTTATCGTTCAAGCCGATGACCGCCAGTTCACGGTTGATCCTGGTTTTGATTTTTCATATGTGCTTCAAGGCCCGGACGCATTTGTCACATACCAAGTAGCAGGTGCAGTCAGAACCCGGGCACGTTTACCTTATGGTTTGCAATTCGCATCTAATGTTCGATGGCGTTTATTCGGCAATGACGATGATTACAAAAATGCGGGGTCTTCTCAATTGCCCCGTGTCAGAACTTACATGCGTGAATATTTCGTGACGTCCCATCTGACTCTTCCTCTGCTTACTTTGAATAAAACTTCAAGACTTAGCCAAAGTTTTTTTGCGAGCACCTACATAGGCTATTTGGAAGAAATGTTTGGCGGTGCAGGCGCAGAGGTTCTCTACAGAAAACCGGGCAGCCCTTGGGCGGTGGGACTGGATCTGAACCATGTGTACCAGCGAGAGTTCTCGCAATATTTTCAATTCAGAAACTACCAAGTCAACACCGGCCACTTGACCGGCTATGTTCAGACACCCTTTGATCAAGTGATGGCGTCTGTGAGCGTGGGGCAGTATCTTGCAGGCGACAAAGGCGCTACCTTGACCTTGACCAAGCTGTTCAATAACGGCGCGAGCATGGGTGTATTTGCGACCAAAACCAATGTATCAGCCGCCACTTTTGGCGAGGGTTCGTTTGACAAAGGCGTGTTTATCAATCTTCCATTTGATGCATTCATGAGCCGCTCTAGCCTCTTAAGAGCCAGTTTCAACTGGCGCCCGTTGACACGTGATGGAGGCGCGAAATTGCGCCGCCCCCTGAGCCTGTTGAATGAAACCAGTTGGTTAGACCCTATGGTGTTCAGCCACAACAGTTTGTCGCGCCCACCCAATGAGCTTTCTGCGCCCGATGATTATGTGTATGAGTAATTACTGCTGAGACGATTTACGATTTCAATTTGTGCATAGCAGTGACACGCTCAACCTCGTTGTGAGAACCAAGAAAAACACTGACGCGTTGATGTAACTGTGTTGGTTGAATGTCTAGAATGCGCTCCATGCCGTTGGTCGCCATGCCACCGGCTTGTTCTATCAACCAACTCATGGGATTGGCCTCATACATTAACCGCAATTTCCCGGGTTTGTTGGGTTCGCGTTTATCCCAGGGGTACATGAAGACGCCGCCTCGGGTCAGAATGCGGTGAACATCGGCCACCATGCTGGCGACCCAGCGCATATTGAAATCTTTACCGCGTGGGCCGGTACTGCCGGCCAAGCATTCGGCAATATAGTCTGAAACTGGTTGGTTCCAATGGCGCATATTGCTCATATTGATCGCAAACTCTTTCGTGTCTTTGGGGATACGAACATTTTCCTCGGTCAGCACAAAAGAGCCTTGTTCCCTGTCAAGCGTGAACATGGCCACGCCATCTCCCACGGTCAAAACCAGTGTGGTTTGCGGACCGTACACGCAATATCCAGCAGCCACTTGCGCATGACCTGGTTGCAGAAAATCGGATTCACTGACATTTTCGCTATGTTCTGGTTTTTTCAGTACGCTGAAAATAGTGCCTATGCTGACGTTCACATCAATATTGCTAGAGCCGTCTAAGGGATCGAATAACAGCAGATATTCGCCTTGCGGATAGCGATTGGGAACGATATAAATACTGTCCATTTCCTCTGACGCCATGGCAGCAAGATGCCCACCCCATTCGTTGGCTTCAATCAAAACCTCATTGGCAATGATGTCGAGTTTTTTTTGTACTTCGCCTTGTACGTTTTCACTTTGCGCCGAGCCAAGCACGCCGCCCAAGGCACCTTTATTGACTGAGTGACTGATACTTTTGCAGGCGCGAGCAACGACCTCAAGAAGCAGCCTCAATTCGGGCGGAATATTGCTTTTGGCGCGCTGTTGTTCAACCAGATAACGTGAGAGTGAAGTAGCCATGTGTTATTCCTCAAGTGCAGAGTCAATCACTTCGCGCACATCTGCGCTTAAATCATCTTTTGCCGCGACGCG
>CANHLD010000022.1 GCA_947461325.1 Comamonadaceae bacterium | reverse complement strand
TTTGGCGTCATGAGGTTGTGGGAAAAACATTTTGAAGGTCCTTTGAATGGGCATGAAGAGAATTCAAGTGAACAGGCTATAGAACAAGCCCCTGCAAGCCTTGAATCATAGAAATGATGACATCAGGCTGCAAGCGCCGTCAATAGATTCAGAAGCAAAACTAGGGTTTACCTTTAGTTTTCCTGCTTCCTACATCCACTATCAATTACTTTCAGTGGTACAGGAATTGCTAAACCGTATACAAGAACTGTCGCACAACAAAGTGTGTTGACTACTTTGGATTCATACGGTGCAGCTTTGTCAAACACGCTTTGAAGTGCACAAACTCAGTGCGCATCTAGCAACAAACTGCACCTTTTTGAGGGCATATGAGCATGCGGAATTTCATAGAAACCAAGCTGAATTCGCGCTGGGTGCAATTGCTGGCAGGCGTTCTTTGCATGATGTGCATTTCTAGCCCTCAGTATGTATGGGCTTTGTTCACCAAGCCTTTAGGTGAGCAACTCCATGTCGGCTTAGCGCAGTTGCAAGTCACCTTTTCTATTCTTATCGTCCTACAAACATTTTTCTCGCCGTTTCAGGGTTTTCTGGTGGAGCGTTTTGGCGCTAAAAAATTACTGTCGCTGGGTTTTTTACTGACTGGCGCGAGTTGGGTCATGGCCTCTGACGCGCAAAGTGTCTATGGTCTGTATCTAAGCTATGGATTGTTGGGTGGGCTGGGCACAGGCATTGTGTACATCGGAGTCGTAGGACTGATTGTGAAATGGTTTCCAGACAAGCGGGGATTTGCCGTCGGCATGGTCGCCGCAGGGTATGGCATGGGCGCAGTATTGACGACATTTCCAATTGCTCATTCACTGTCTAACATAGGTGTCAACGAAACTTTGTGGTGGTACGGGTGTCTGATCGGCTTGATCGGCTTGTTGGTCGCACAAGCATTGCGCGAGCCTACCTCGACACCTCAAACGCATGATCAACATCAACAAGGTACCAGTCCACGCGAGATGCTGAAGACACCGGTTTTTTGGTTGTTGTTTGTGATGATGTCCATGATGTCAACCTCGGGCTTGATGGTCATCTCTCAAATGGGCGCTATTGCCAAAGATTACCAAGTGGCTGACGCTGTTGTATGGGGCATGGCAGCTTTGCCCTTGGCCTTGACGATTGACCGGCTGACCAATGGCTTAACCCGGCCATTTTTTGGCTGGATATCAGATGTCTGGGGCAGAGAGAACACCATGTTCATTGCGTTTGGGCTCGAGGCGGTGGCTATGTTTTTGTGGATTTTGACGATAGACCACCCGGTGTTATTTGTGATTCTTTCAGGCGTGGTTTTTTTTGGATGGGGCGAGATATTTTCATTGTTTCCGTCAACGTTAACCGATACCTTTGGCGCCAAACACGCCACCACCAATTACGGATTTTTATACATGGCTCAAGGCGTGGGTTCGATCATCGGGGGGCCGATCGCAGCCATGTTGCATGCCGACACAGGCAGTTGGATTCCGGTGTTCGCCTTGATGATCAGTTTGGATTTGATGGCAGCATGTCTTGCGCTTTGGGTGCTGAAACCTCTTCGCCGACAACACATGCGACAGCATATGACACACTGATATTTACTCTAGGATTACGCCGTCAATCACCTGAATAGTACGGTCACATCGGGCTGACAACAAGGGGTTGTGCGTGACAAACAGAACGGCGGTGTGGTTGACGCGGCATACCTGCCGCAACATTTCAAACACAGTATCCGCACTCTTTGAGTCCAAGTTACCTGTAGGCTCGTCGGCCAGTATCAATGCGGGTTGCATCATTAGCGCACGCGCTACTGCCACGCGTTGCTGTTGCCCGCCTGACAAATGAGACGCTTGTGCGTGCAACCATGGTTGCAAACCCACCGATGCCAACAAGTCAGATGCCCGCTCATACAAATGTTTGTGGGCAAATCCCAGTTCTCCAAACATAGGCATGTAGACATTCTCTAAAGCAGAAAACGCTGACAACAAATGGTGGTATTGAAAAATAAACCCGATTTGGTGCCCGCGTAAATGCGTCAGTTCACGGTCATTCATCGAGGTGGTTTCTGTGCCCTGAATCCGCAAACTGCCAGCGCTGGGTCTGTCTAACAAACCGATGGTGTTGAGCAAGGTGCTTTTGCCAGAACCAGAGGGGCCGATGATGGCGCAAAATTCACCCGGCATCAGAGATAAATTGATGCTGTGCAAAATTTCAGTCTCATTGGGTTCGCCGATATTGAATGATTTGCAAATACCTGAGAGCTGCAACACAGGTACCGCATCAAGGCTAAGTGGCTGGAATGATGCGTTCATTATCCGCGAATGGCCACCACAGGATCAAGCCGTGCAGCTCTTAGCGCAGGCGCAAAAGCCGAGAGTAATCCGGTGATGGTGGCCAGCACCAAAGTTTGCATCAGTAACTCGGTATCAAACTGCAAAGCAAACATCACCGAGCCGTCCACATTGCGCATGTAATGCTGCCACAAGTACAAAGCCAAAGCACCGATACCTGCACCTATCAATGAGCCGCCTAACCCCAGCAACCCGCCTTGAAGTAAAAAAATGCGCAACACCTGTCCTCTGGTGATGCCCATGGCGCGCAAAATGCCGATCTCGCGAGAACGTTGCACCACAGAAACTACCAAGACGCTTGCAATGCCAAACCCGACTGAAAGTGCCACAAAAAACCTGATGGCAGTGTTGGCTGTGGTTTGGGCTTTGACCGCTGTGAAAAATTGTTCATTGGTCTTGATCCAACTGTCGGCTTGAAGACCCGTTTCTGATGCTATTTTTCTGGCCATCAATTCAGCCTGGTAAACATCATTCATGACAATATCCAGCACTGTCGCGCCACCTGTGAGGTCAAACAAATTTTGGGCATTTCTGAAAGCTAAATACGTCATGCGACTGTTGGCGCCTTTGTTGCCAAGGTCAAATATTCCCGTCACCGTCAACATCAATCGGCGGCCATTGGCTGCTGAAAGCCACAGTTTGTCACCTACATTCAAGCCCAAATCGATAGCCAACTCAGAGCCAATCAAAATGCTTTCGCTGTTGATATTCGCGTGTCCTTGGATGATCTTGTCAGGCAAAGGAATGACTTTGAAAAATTGCTCAGGCAAAACACCGGTAACAGTAACGGCCCGACTCACTTCTCCCCGCATGGCCAATGCAGAACCCGATACCGACGGGGACACGACCTTGATGTCAGGGTGTTTAGACAATTGACTGGCCAATGGCTGCCACTGATCAATACCCTTGAATCGCTGCAAAGGAACTTGAATCACTGAAATGGATCGACCTTCTTTGGAAGCAGGGCTGACAGGTGTGACGGTTTCTTTGTGTGCCAATAATTGAATATGCGACTGCCCTGTCAATACACGGTTGACAAAGTTGGCTTGCATGCCAGTGAGTAAGGCAGACATAAAAACAATGACTGCAACACCCACCGCAATACCCGACAAAATAAAAAGCGTTTGCACAAAACCCTCTTGCAAAAACCGCAAGGCCACAACCCATTCAAATGGTTGCCAAGAGCTCATATCAATGGTTTTTCGAATGGATGGCTGAACCATCATGAATACTTGCAGCAGAAGGAAAAACAACCCAATCCCCTGCTTGTAATCCCGACATGATTTGCACTTGACTGCTTGCCGTCAAGCCCAGACTGACTGACTGTTTCACAGCTTTCCCATTGCGTGCAAGGTATACCCAAGCGTCTGGTTTGTCTGCGTCATGCACCACACTCAATGGGACTTGAATGGCCATGGGTAATTTCACGACCTCAATTTCCACGGTCACCGTCATGTCTTGCTTTAGATAGTCCGGCACAGTATCAACTTTAAGTTTGACTTCCACCGATCCGCGTAAGGGATCTACACCTGGATTGATAAAACTCACAGTAGCTCGAAATAGTTTGTCCGCAAATGCATCGGCAACCGCCCAACCCACTTGCCCAGCTTTGACCCACTTCATGTTTTTTTCATCCAACAAGACCACGATCTCGGATGGCCCCTCGGGTGACAGCACCAACAACGGCTTACCAGGTTGAACGGCATCTCCGGCTTCTACATGTCGGGAAATAAGAACGCCGCTACGGACAGCCAAAATGCGTGTGTAGGCTAACTTGGCAAGCGCAACATTCACATTGGCCAAGGCCTCTTGCACGTTTGATTCTGCCGAACTGATTTCACTGCCAGAGGCTTGCAGACTCAGCCATTGTTTTTTGGTGATCAGTGATTGAGATTGCGCGATCAACCATAACCGCTCGGATTCTTCTTTGGCTGCCAGTCCGACAAAGGATTGTTCATAGAGTTCTTTGGTGCGCTGATAGTTTCTTTGGCTCACAACCAAATTGGCATCGGCTTGCAGTTGCGCGAGAGCGGCCACCGGTTCGTTGACCTGCTGAAGTTGCTGCAAATGGTGTTGAGCAGATTTTGCTGCAGCCTTAGCGACTTGGAGTCCGGCTTGCGCTTCATGACTGTTTAAGCTGATCAGCAGTTGGCCTTTTTTGACAAATTCACCTTCCTTCACAGGGATTGAGTCAACCGTAGATGTGATTTGTGCGCTCACCTCGATGCGGTTGGGATTTTGCACATGACCACTGGCCACAATGGTTTGCATCAATTCCGCTTGGGTCACGCGATAGAGTTTGACTTCAGGTCCGCGCCACCCCACCCAAGCAAGGTAGGCGACAAACAAACCTACCAGTCCAGCCAACATCCACCATTTCAAGCGCCCCATACTGCCCTGCTTTTGTCAATGTCTGGCATGTTCAGTCGGGGTCAAAAACGGCCAATACTTGACCGGGTAAAAAACTGTCACCGGCATTGACAAGAATTTGGGTTAATTTCCCATCGACTGATGCCTCTATATCCACAGACGCTTTCACCAACACAACGGTGGCTATAGCCTGACCTTTGGCGACATGCACGCCGATGCTCACTAACCACTTATCAAGCAGCGCCTGCACACCGTCATCCACGCCACTCCAAGCTGTTTCTAACAAGACAATATTCATCAAGCACCCGTCTTTGTGAGGATATGGCTTTTCATCAACGCCTGTGCGGCCTTCATCAAATCCGACACCTGCGGGATCACAAATTGCTCTAGAGGTCTGCTGTAAGGGATGGGGACATTCGGTACAGCCAATCGTTTGACAGGTGCTTTTAATTGCAAGCTGTCTAAATTTTCTGCAACCAATGCAGAAATTTCGCCGGTTAAACCAAACCCCAGATAGTCCTCATCTGCAATCAAAATACGCCCCGTTTTACGCACTGAGCGCAATACGGATTCTGTATCCATGGGCACCAAAGTTCTGAGATCAATCACTTCTGCACTGATGCCGAGTTCAGCCAACTCATTGGCGGCCAGCAATGACTTTTGTACCATTTGACTGATGCTGACGATGGTCAAGTCCTTGCCCTCTTTAAGCACTCTGGCTTCACCAAAAGGGATGGTGTAGATATCTTCTGGCACCGCATTGCTGCTGCCTGTCAAATATGACATCCAAGGCAAACCCATGATGCCTTTGTGGTACATGAATAGCACGGGGTTGTCGTCACGAATCGCTTGAATCATCAAACCTTTGGCGTCATAAGCATTAGATGGAATCACGATTTTCAGACCTGGCATGTGGGCAAACGTTGCATACAAACATTGGGAGTGTTGTGCTGCATCGTTGTACCCACCACCTATGGCGGTGGTCAACACCACAGGTAGCTTGACATTGCCGCCGGACATATACGTGTTTTTGGCCAAGTGGTTATAAATTTGGTCCATGCACACACCGAAGAAATCTACAAACATCAATTCCACAATGGGACGCAAACCGGCAGCTGCAGCGCCTGTGGCCGCACCTATGAATGCTGTTTCAGAAATTGGTGTATCCATCACCCTGTCCGGGCCGAATTTATCCAGCAGTCCTCCGGTTGCCCCGAAAATTCCACCGTAACTCCCGATATCTTCGCCCATGACAAATACATCGGGGTTGCGACTCATTTCCTGCGCTATGGCCTCTGAAATAGCTTGTGCCATGGTCAATATGCGGTTCGAGTTCATGCTGACATCCTTGCAGTTGAGTGAGTATGTACAAAGACATCGTGCAAGGCATCGCTGGCGGCTGGGTATGCACTTGCTCTTGCAAACTCAAATGCCACGGAAACTGCCGAACGAGCTTTCTCTACCAGTTCTTTATCTTCGACAGCTGTGATGAATTTTTTTTCCTGTAAGAACTTGGACAACACAGCGATCGGGTCATTCAATCGCAATTGGCTCACCTCATCTTTAGGCCGGTATGTTTCCGGATCTCCTTGAAAATGACCAAAATAGCGATCCGTTTTAATTTCAATCAAGCTCGGGCCATTGCCCATGCGAGCACGTTCAATGGCAGGTGCAGCAGCTTCATAAACTTGAAGGGCATCATTGTTTTCAACGCGTATGCCAGGAATACCGTAACCAGCTGCGCGGTCAGTGACCCATGAGACAGATGTGGATTTGTTTTTTGGCACGGAGATGGCCCACTGGTTGTCTTCACACACAAAAATCACAGGCAATTTCCACACGGCCGCCAAATTCATAGATTCGTGAAATGAACCTTGGTTAGCTGCACCTTCCCCAAAAAATGCAACGGCAACCCAGTCCTTTCCCATTTTTTTGGCAGCCAATGCAGCCCCGCATGCAATCGGCATACTGGCGCCCACGATACCGCTGCAACTGAATTTGTGCGCGTTGTCAAACAAATGCATATGTCCGCCTTTGCCTTTGCCCAAACCAGTGACTTTGCCGAACATCTCTGCGGTCATCAGGTCCAAAGGAACACCCTTAGCAATCGCAAAATGGTGGGGTCTGTGCGTGCCAACGACGGTATCGTCGTCATTCAAATGTGCACATATACCAACTGCAACTGGCTCTTGTCCTGCCGCCAAATGCATTTCACCGGGAACCGGCCCTGCCCCTATGTCAAAGGCCAAACCTTTTTGAATGGCGGGAGGCAATTTCCCTTCTAAATATGCCGCAGCCATGCTTTCTTCATAGATGCGGATTTCATTCATTGTTTTATACATCCACACCATTTTTTCTTTACTCAGTGTCATACCTATCTCCAAGGAATTGAAGTGCCCTAGTCACAAAGAAATGAATGCAAATGAAATTGCAAACTCAAAGGGTGAGTGCAATGTAGGCTTGAATAGTTGTTTGAACTTGATCTATATCAATCGAATCAACATGATCAGAAAAAGCTCTTTAGTTGATACATATCAATGATGGGTTCAGCATAAAACCTAAGCTCGGGGTCAAGCATTTGACACAGGAATAGCATGAACACAAATTTAAGCAGCGCAGGCGATTTTTCTTTTTGATGAAAAAATCAACGCGCAAGTACTTCATCACCTTACTGACTTTTTGGTTATTTCAAATTCCTATGACTGCATGGGCGGTGGAGAAATTAACTCTGTGGCCCACCGTGTTTTTTTTACGTGGCGCAGATTTGTGTCAATTTCAAGATGCATTTGGCAGCAGTCGCAACGAACTGGTCACGCAGTCCATGACACACATGAAGGATTTGTTGGGTCTGGGTGTGTCAGCAGTTGACGCCATATACGCACTTGAGAAAATTGACGCGCTGATAGATAAAAACAAAGAGCAGGCGATTGCCGGCAGCGGCATGGACATCATGCTGGAGGGAACGCTCAAGGCCTCTGTCAATTCGCTGACCAGAAATTTCAATCCGCAAAATACTCGGTTGGAATTTGCCAACCCAGGTTCCATACAACAATTGATTCGAGGTTTAAAAAATAACAAAAGATTTGACACGGAAGACGCCGTTTTACTGTCTAAGGTCAAAGGTTTTGTTTGGGGAACTTACAGCTATTCACCCGGTTGCAAGGGCGATTTACTGGTCACACTCCATGTCGTTCTGCCAAAAGGTGAATCAGTCAGTTTCCAAGACCAAGGAAAACCTGAAATCGTTATGAGCAAAATTGCATTGCAAATGATTCGGCATTTTCAAAGAACCAGCTTCCCTTCCATCATCATGATGGAAGACAAGGTATTGGTATTGATAGGCGCACCCGGTTCATCGGTTAACCAAGCGCCCACCCCAGAGATTGCCCGCGTCGCTTGCAAAATGTTTAATGCGCGACTACCTACTGTCGATGAATACGAGTATCTGTCGATTTTGGGTGATTGGAATGGCGGTGTCTCATTGGATCATCAATTCTGGGCATTGACTGATAAAAAAATACTTTCACCTGACACGCGCAATCCCTCTCCGGTAAGAACACATACTGAGATTCATTACGCAGAAGTTTATTTTTACTGTGTGAAATAACGCCTCATCAAATTCAAACATGCATAACTATCCCATTCAACATGTTCAGGCCGATCCAACTGAATACATAGCACTGTCAACAGTGATTGTTTTATGCGGAATTGCACAAAATGAAGCTGATGAATTGATTGAATACGGCGCCATCAAACTACACCACTCGCAGAACAACCAAGGTTTTTTAACCACTCAACACTCAATCACACTGCAAAAGGCCTGCAAACTGCGTCAGCATTTCGATCTAGACTTATTCACTGTGGCTATATGTGTCGGTTATTTAGAGACGATCGCCACGCTCCAGCATCAACTTCGGCAATACCAAACATAGCCAACTCAGGGACGTATTCAAAGTCATACTTTCCTTGTGTACATAGGAATACCTCATGAATACATGAGAAACCCCAGCCTGTCCGGGTATTAGGCCTTCAACCTGTAATTTTTATAATGTCCTGAATTAACCAAGGACTAGGCCATGAAGACAATATTTGCAGTGATTTGCTTACTTTGCAGTTTTTCTGCTCACGCAGAATGGGTTCTGGTTTCTAAAAACGAGTTGGGTACATCTTTGTATGTAGACCCAAACATCAAAATCACCGGAAACCTGCGCATGTTTTGGCACATCCAAGATTTACCCAAAGCCGATAAACAAGGAGATATGTCTTACAGAGGTGTCTGGCAATATGACTGCGCTGAAAAGAAGCAACGCAATTTGCAAGTCGCAGCTTACTCCCAGCCCATGGCCGGTGGCAATAAAACCGAAGAGGTTTACCAACCCACGGATTGGGTGGGCATAGGAGTTGACACCAGCAGCCAAGCATTAATGAAATTTGTTTGTTCCATTTGATATTGCCCCCCATTTTCACCACACTGACTCAGTCATTCACTTCTCTTTAGGGGTGAATCACTGAGTTTTTGTATATATGCGGCATTCATTTGATGTTTATCAACTAGCAGTTAGTCATTGGGAACTACATTCCTTGTTACTTAAAGGAAACACAATGACAACGACATACACTGAAGACAAAGACAAGTTAATTTCTGATTTGAAAAATTTCATCCACGAGACTGAAGAATTGCTTCATCTCACTGCGGATCAAGTGGGTGAGCGTGCTGAAAGCATACGTTTCAAGGTGACAGAAAGATTAAAAAAAGCCAGTATTGAACTTGATCAGCTTCAATCTTTTGCAATTAAAAATGCAAAGCTGGTTGGACACGCCACCGATGAATTTGTCCACATCAACCCTTGGAAGTCCATAGGCATTGCTGCCGGGGTGGGATTGGTCATTGGGTTATTGATCAGCAGACGTTAACAAAATGCATCTTCACAGTGAAAAGTCCGCCGGCGTTATCGGTTCGTTGCGTCGATTGTCTGCGACTGCCATTGAGTTGCTGCTGCTCAGACTGACATTGTTCGGCAACGAAATTGAGCTTGAAAAGAGCCGGATTATTCGTGGCTTGGTGTCTGCACTCATAGCCACTGCAGCTTTCAGTATGGGTATCCTTTTTTTGTGTCTTGTGTTGATTGTGATGGCGGGAACTGACTATCAATTCACCATCATTTGCGTCCTGTCAGTTTTGTTTTTAAGTGTGGGGGTCTTTTTCATCCTGAAATCAAGCAAGCTGATGACATCTGCCAACGGCATCTTCGTTGCAAGCACCAGCGAACTACAAAGTGATTTACAACACTTAAGAGGACACAATTCAGATGGATGAATCGGCCTTGCTGCAAAAACAGGAAAGACTGATGGCTCAAAGTCAGTTCTTGCGAGACTCACTCAGCCAACAGGTTCAAGAATGGCAGCCGTCATTGACGATGGCAGATAAATGCCTGTCTGCTTTTCTGTGGCTGCGGCAACACCCGATCATTCCAGCTCTTGGTTTGGTTTTTTTTATCATTAAAAAACCAGCATGGCTATTCACCATGTTTCGCACTGTGTTTAGCGGCTGGTTGAGTCTGCAAAAGCTAAGAAGATAAGTGGTGAGACACCCATTGCAGGGAACTGTCCCACAGTCTTTGGGCGGCAACCGGGTCTTGCGCAAAAG
Organism: Comamonadaceae bacterium; assembly: GCA_947461325.1. Taxonomy (GTDB): domain Bacteria; phylum Pseudomonadota; class Gammaproteobacteria; order Burkholderiales; family Burkholderiaceae_C; genus Limnohabitans. The sequence continues at coordinate 6,300 of CANHLD010000022.1, read as the reverse complement.
CAGAAGGTGTTTTAATTTTGCATTTGTCGTAATACAAACCGGTTTCAGCAGCAGGTGCTTCAAGCGCGCAGTACAAACTGGTTTGAGCACCTTGCTCCGGCGTCAACATGCCGCGCCATTTCATGATGGGCTGTAAAAATTTCGGCACCTCGCGCCAGACTTGCGTGTCAACCACACCCGGATGCAAGGCATAACAAGACACCTTGGTCCCAGTCAATTCTTTGGCCAATTGTGTATTGAAAAGAATATTTGCTAACTTGGACACGGCGTATTCAGAAATGCCAGTCAAACTGGATGATGGCTTTTGCAGAGTTTCCCAAGGTATGCCGTTTCTGGCCAACAGGTGTGCACGACTGGCGATATTCACCACTCGCGCGGGTGCACTGGTCTTCAACCGCTGCATCAGTAAGTGTGTCAATAAAAAATGGCCAAGATGGTTCACACCGAATGCCAATTCAAAACCTTGACGCGTCAACCCTTTGGCTCCTGCCAGCCCTGCGTTATTCACCAGCAAATGCAACTCTAGCCCTGTTTTTAAAAACGAGTCAGCACAAGATTTGACAGACTCTAAATCATCTAGTTGGAGTGGTAAAAAAGTGGCGGCATCCTCCCGTTGATGCAATGATCGAATCTCATCAATCACCGGTTGCGTTCTGGCTTTGGATCTCCCCGCCAGAAACAATTGATAACCTTGCCTTGAAAGACCGAGAGCTGTCACTCGTCCGATGCCGACATTGGCACCCGTGATCAGGGCGATACGTTTGAATGGGGTCATGAGTTATCCAGGGTGGACAGATGACATTTAAACCGCCGGATAAGGCGCCGGTTTAGCATCCGGATGCCATACCTTGTATTTGTGCATGGCTTTTTGGTGGGGTGTTGAATTTTCAAAATCGCTTAACCATGCAATCAATTTTTCCCATGGCTGAGAGGCAAACCATTCAGGGTCAGTGTGCGCAAATTGCCTCACAAAGGGCGCAATCGCAGCGTCTGCCAGACCCCACTTGTCGCCGCTTAAAAATGCGTTTGATTCAAGTCTTTGGTTCAGAGAAATTAAAAAAACCGAACCCGCTTGGCGGTCACTCAGTCCGTCTGTCAGTTGGTATCTGTCAGGGTATTTGTAGCGGTCAAGATGGGATTTGAAATCACCATCACATTGCTTGATCAAAGAAAACTGTTCATCCATAACAGAAGCAGTTGAGGGTAGCCAACTCTGTGGATCGTTCTGCTTCAACGCCCACAGCATGATGTCAAGACTTTGTTCGATCACAGCATCTGGCAAGACCAATACAGGCACAGTACCCTTGGGGGAGGCTTGCAACATGCTGGCCGGTTTTTGCGACAAAGCCACTTCACGCAACTCACAGCGGATACCGGCAACCAGCAGCGCTAATCGGGCACGCATGGCGTATGGACAACGCCTGAACGAATACAGCAAGGGGGCATCGGGTGGCAATAGATCAGCTATTTTTTTCTGCTTTTGCGGTTCGCCTAAATGCACTTGTCCTCGGGCTCTGGCGAGTACAAATTGCTTTTGTCTCTCGCGGGCACGCGATTTGTGTTCATCGCTGGTTTGGTCGTAGCAACGAGGACAACTGACACCCAATTCAAACAGGGGTGACTCCGTCATACCCTCGGCCAAGGGATCGCGGCAACTGCGACAAATACCCAAATGGCCGGGCACCAAACCATGGCCTACAGACGTGCGTTCATCGAACACAAAACACTCGCCCTGCCACTTACTTTCTTCAGGCGGAATTTGTTCGAGGTATTTCAAAATACCACCTTGCAAATGAAAGACTTCCTCAAACCCATAGGTGCGCATCAGCGCGGTCGATTTTTCACAGCGTATACCGCCGGTGCAAAACATCGCTACTTTCGGTTTGCGTCCTTGCCGGGCTTGGAGTTCTCGGGCTTTTTCAACCCAATCTGGCAATTGAGAGAAGGTTTGTATATTCGGATTGATCGCGCCCTCAAAGGTACCGATTTCCACCTCGTAGTCGTTGCGTGTATCCACCAGCACCACATCCGGGTCGCAGATCAAAGCATTCCAATCGGCAGGCTTCACATAGGTACCCGCCATGCGGGTCGGACTGATGCCGGGAACCCCCATGGTGACGATTTCTTTTTTCAACCGCACCTTCATTCGGTAAAAAGGCGGCTCGTTCGCATAAGACTCTTTGTGCTCTAAATCAGACAAGCGAGGGTCTGCACGCAAATAAGACAACACCGCATGCACATCGTGTGCGGCACCGGCGATGGTGCTGTTGATACCTTCGCGTGCCAACAAAATCATGCCCTTGACATGGTGCGCTTCACACAGCGCCAAAAGCGGGGGCTTCATCTCTACAAAGTCCGGCAGGTCAACAAATTTGTAGAAAGCCGCTGTCAGAAATGGGTGGGCAGTGACTGATTCGTTCATGCCTGTATTTTGCCTGCATCACGAAGCGGGGTTTGCCGCCAGGCCAGCAACGCACCAGACAACAAAACCACTGCGGAGAACAACAAACCACCGGGCAGTCCGCCTGCGTGATCGGAAATCCAACCGGTCAGGCTAGGGCCAAACACTTGCCCCACTGCAAACACACTGGTGAAAACCGTGATGACCGACACCCATTGCGTTGAGGGTAAATTGTGTTTTATAAAGGCCGTGGTTGAAGCGACTGCAGTCGCGAAACAACCTCCAAACAACATACCTGATGCGTATATGGCTAATGTGTACCACCCGTGAATAGCAGTCCCGCTGAGTGCAAGCGTAGCCGGGATCACACAAGCCAAGGCCAACAAACTGTTGACCTGCGCCAAGCATTGACCACCTTGGTATTTGTCCAGTGCACCTGACCACAGTTGCACGCTGAACATGCCGCACATACCCATGGCTGCGTAAAACAATCCGGTCTGCCATGCGAACCAATGCAATTCACGCAACAAGGTGATAACAAATGTCATGTAGCCGATGTAACCCATGCCGAAACAAAAATAGCCGGCCAATATGAAAAAGTAAGACGAGACAGCAGTGATGTCAGCCGCACTGATGCGGTGTTGCGGTGCAGGCACTGCTTTGGCAGGCTGCCACATGAGCAGCGTCAGCAGCAAACCGGTGACACCCACTGCCAGCCATCCCACTTGCCAAGCATGTGGCCATTGGGCTTGTTCACCGATGTACATCGACCAAGGTACCAATGCCGCGCATAGCACCATGCCCAATCCGCCGCCTGCGTAGTAGATGCCTAATAAAGTCCCTGAATGCCTTGGATGTAGTGCAGCCAATTGTGCAATCAGTACCGTGCCGCCTGCAAACACAGACGCACTGGTGAAGCCGGATAAAAACCGCAATACGCCGATCCCAAAGGCATCTGTGACCCATGCGCACATGCCCAGAAAAACGCTGGATAAAACGCCTCCTGCGACAAATGAACCCCATGAAGAAAACCGTTTGATCACCACCGACAAACTGAGCGCACCTACCAAATAGCCCGCGGCATGGGCGGTGTTCATGGCACCTGAGATCAGGTATGACCAACCCAGATCCTCACGCATGGCAGGCACAAACAATGCATAGGAAAAACGGACCAAACTGGTACCGATGATCGTCCCCAATGACAGCCCCATGGCAAGCAACACAGGTCTGTCTGACAATCCTTGTTGAATCCGTTTTTGTATGTCAGGCATGAGGTTCAACAACTGCTTGGGTTACAGGCATGACGCCTAAGCCAAATCGTCCATGCCATGCAAGCGTTTTAAATCAAGTTGCTCCGGCGCTTGTAAAAAATACATGAACGCTTTGGCCGCTTGTTGCGTGTTTGTATTTTGGGCAGCAGCCAAGCCCAAACCGGCACTGAAAGTGGTGATGCAAGCAACCTCTGGCGGCAAGTCCCCTAGTACGCTGATGCCAGGTTGATTCATCAACTCGCTACGCTGCTGAAAACCCAAGGCTGCTTTGCCTTGTGCGACCCACAAACCCACCGGTGTTCCGGGAGGCGGCACCAGAATGCGGTCTTTGATATCTTCAAAGATGCCCCAACGATTGAACAATTGCTCAAGGTAAGTCCCGCTAGGTCCGGTGGAGTAACTCAGGCTTGGCGCTGCAAGCACAGCGTTTCGCAATTGCGCTTCGCTATCTATGCTTGGTTTGACTGAATTACTGGCAACTGCCACGGCCACAGGTGAAGTCACCCAATCGCAACGACTGTTCGCAACCAACACACCTTGAGCTTGAAGACGTTCAATCGCGTCAGCCGCCAGAAAAACCAGATCAAACTTTTCACCCGCTTGAACCCGCTTAGCGGCATCCACGCCACCGGTGAATTCGATATCGACTTGCACCTGGTGCAAATCTAAATGGCGGGCACACAATGCTTTCAACAAAGATTGTGTGGCCATGGAGGATATGCCGCGAAGAACACTAACTGACGAATGAGACATGACGTGAATTCAAAACCACCATTATCCTGCCGGACAGTTCACCGCTGTGAAACTATCCGGCCGGTTTGTAATGACTCAACCGAGTTCAATTCAATTTTTTCTGCGTGTTGGGAATGGCAACGGTGATCACTGCGCCCACCACCGCTATAGCGGCAAGCGCCAAAAATGCTGCTTCACTCGCACCACCGGACATGGTGCGGATGCGGCCAATCAGATCCGGACCGAAATGTCCGCCCAGATTGCCGACTGAGTTGACGAAAGCGATACCGGCTGCTGCCGCTGTGCCAGACAAAAATGCGGTCGGCAAAGACCAGAAAGTTGCCACAAAAGACAAAGTACCGGAGGCCACCAAGGTGAGTGCAATCATGGAGGGAATCGGCGCATGACCGACCAATGCCAGACCGATCAATCCACTGACAGCCAAAAGCAATGAACAAGCAACATGCCATCTGCGTTCGCCGGTTTTATCTGAGTGGGAGCCCCAAATCACCATCACCACCGCAGATATTCCCCAGGGGATCATGCTGAGCAAACCGACTTTCAGAAAATCTTTTTTATCTATGCCGAGTTCTTGAATGATGGTGGGCATCCAGAAATTGATGGCGTAAAAACAAATCACGCCTGAGAAATACACCAACGCCAAAAACCAGACTCGGTAATCGGAGAATGCATCCATCAGGCTGTGCCCCTTGCCAAGTTCTTGTTTGCCCGCATCGTCTTCTTGAACTTGCTGAATGATGAAGTTTTTCTCGCGCTCATCCAACCACTCGGCATGCCGAGGACCATCAGGCAAAAAGACAAACACCAAAAAGCCCACAACCACTGACGGAATGCCTTCCAACAGGAACAACCACTCCCAACCGCGCAAACCACCCATACCTTGCATATATTGCATGATGGCACCAGATACAGGCGCCCCAATCACATTGGAGATAGCAATTGCCGTCATGAACATGGCAATCACTTTGGTGCGGCGTGAACCCGGAAACCAATAGGTCAAATACAAAATAATGCCCGGGAAAAACCCGGCTTCACATGCTCCTAACAAAAACCGCAACACGTAAAAAGTGAATTCGGCATCGGTGCAGTTAAACCAAGTAGCAATAGAGCCCCAGTAAATATCATCTGTGAACATGAAGGCGGACGAAATAATGCCCCACGTGATCATGATTCGGGCGATCCACATGCGAGCGCCGACTTTTTCCAAAATGATATTGCTGGGCACTTCAAAAATGAAATAGCCGATGAAGAAAATACCCGCACCGAAACCGTAAATAGCATCGGTGAACATCAAGTCATTGGCCATTTGCAATTTGGCAAAGCCCACATTGACCCGGTCAAGAAAAGCCACTATGTAACACACAAACAAAAAAGGCACGAGTCGCCCGGCTACCTTGTCAAAGGTGGCCTTTGCAAAATCTGCACTGCCGGATGTGGAAGAAATGGAATCGTTCATGCTAAGCACCTTACTGGGTATTCATCAATCTTTGACCTTAGCACACACAAGCGTGAACACATGCTGTTACGCCTCGTCAATCGATCCAGATGAGGGTAAGTACTGATTAAAAATTAACGTCGTTAAAATGTTCGCTCGGTCCTGTGCACCGAACCATGTGTTTCTGCGCTAACGCGCTCATTAAACCAACGCGACTCCGCGCGATGGTGGCTTTTCCAAAATCGGACATCATCATGAAAACCTCCAACAGTCGCCGCCTGGCTCTGCTTTGGGCATTGTCTGTGCCCGCCTCTTCACTGTTTCCCATCGCCTCATCTGCCAGTGATGGTGTACTTCGTGTATCAGCCATTCCAGATGAAGCGCCTACAGAGCTACAACGCAAATTCGCGCCCTTAGGTAACTATCTTTCTGCACAAACC
>CANHLD010000021.1 GCA_947461325.1 Comamonadaceae bacterium | reverse complement strand
TTGTCTGCATATGGCGCTTCTTGCAGCGTGCGCTCGAGTTTGTCCGTGATCTGTTCAGCGACTTGCTGTGCAGTTGCGCCCGGCCAATAAGTTCTGACAACCATGGCGCGAAACGTAAACGGTGGGTCTTCGTCCTGTCCCAATTGAAAATAGGCAGCCACCCCCAGCAACAGCAACACAATCATCAGGTAACGGGTGAAAGCGCGGTGATTGAGCGCCCATTCAGATAAATTGAAACCGCCTTCGGCGCCCTGTGGGTGACTCATGGCTGTGCACCTGCAGATTTAAAGTAAGTCACTTTTTGGCCGGGCGACAACACATGAATACCAGCTGTGACGACTTGCTGGCCTGCAGTCAAACCACCGCTGACCACGACAGAGTTTTCATTCACGCCGGAAATTTGTATCTCACGCGATTGCACGGTCATACTGGCCGGGTCGACAATCCACACACTGGATTTACCCGCTTCCTGACGAACAGCAGTCGTGGGTAAGGTCAAGGAATGATTGACCGTGACTTCATTTTTCAAAAAAACTGTCGCTGTGCTGCCCAACGGTATCTTCATATCGTTGAGTTCAGCTTTGACAAGAAATGTACGCGTCACCGGATCTGCGCTGGCTGCAATTTCTTGTACTTTGGCAGATATGAATTGATCACGGCCCCACAACTTGATGCGCACAGGCTGGGCTTGCTTGACGTTGCCTACCCGGTCCTCAGGTACTGCAAACACCACATCTCGTATGCCATCATGAGCCAGCCGCAGAATAGGCGTGCCTGCATTGACCACCTGGCCCACTTCAACATCCAAGCCAGTCACCACGCCAGCCTTGTCTGCGTACAACTTGCTGTAATTGACTTGATTGACTTGAGCGGATAACTGCGCTTGTGCTTGCTCAAACTGCGCTTGAGCAGCTTTCAGTGCTGTCTCACGACGCTCCAACTCGGCACCACTGATGAACTCTTTGTCACGCAATTCCTTGTAACGCTTGAAATCTGCTGCCGTCAAATCGCGGTTGGTTTGCGCCGCATTCAATTGCGCCCGGGCGCTGTCTGCCGAAAGTTTGAAGTCTTGCCCATCTATTTCCGCCAGCAATTGACCGGTTTTGACCCGCTGCCCCAGTTCCACATGCCTGGCGATCAATTTGCCTGGAATGCGAAATCCGAGCCGAGGTTCTACCCGGGCTTTGACCTCTGCGGCAAACTCTGATTCTGATGAGAGTAGGGAATCGCTGACTGTTATAACCTTCACCGCTCTGATGGGGGCCTGAGGACTTGGAGCCTGTGAACACGCGGAAAGGAACACTAAGCCTGACAGGAACAGGACATTGACATTGCGAAACATGGGCACACCCTAAAATTAATGACTGACTGGTTAGTAATCTAATTCTGAATACCTGTGATGTCAAGTGACAATACAAAGACCATGTCAAATGTCGGCCACTACGAAAATTTTCCCGTCGCATCGGTGCTGTGTCCGCCGCATTTGCGAGCACCCATCACGGCGATATACCACTTTGCGCGTACAGCAGATGACATTGCTGATGAAGGGGATGCGTCGCCTGACGAGCGGCTCCAGCAACTTGCCGCATTCAAAACAGCGTTTTTAAAACACTTAGATCACCCAAATCTTGCTGAGGGACCTTGGTCAAAGATCCTGCGCAATCTGCAAAAACAAATCACGGCATTTGATTTACCCGTTAAGTTATTGCTAGCTTTGCTAAGCGCTTTTGAACAAGATGTTGTCTACACCCGAGACCAGCGCCGCTATGCAAACCGGGCAGAGTTGCTCGACTACTGCAAGCGTTCAGCCAATCCTATCGGTCGCTTGTTGATGCACTTGTACGACATTCGGTCTGAGACTGCTTTAGCTCAAAGTGATGCCATATGCACTGCATTGCAATTGATCAATTTCTGGCAGGATTTGAGCGTAGACACGCCCAGAGCACGTTTGTACTTGCCGCTGAATGCGGACTTGACCTCGGAAGTTACATTTGCCCGTCAATTGATGGGGCAAGGCGCGGCTTTGGTTCATCAGGTGCCGGGGCGCGCCGGATGGGAATTGCGGCTTGTGGTGCAAGGCGGTTTGCGCATACTGGACAAAATCGAACGCATCGACACCAGATTGCAAAGACCTCGCTTGTACGCGACGGATATTGCCACCATGCTTTGGCGCAGTATTTGGATGCGCCGCGGTCAGTAACCATTTCTTGAATGTCACAATCCCCACCATGACGCCACAGCAGTATGTGCAAGATAAAGCCGCAGCTTCGGGAAGCAGCTTTTATTACGCCTTTTTATTTTTACCGCCACGAAAACGTGCGGCGATCACTGCTTTTTATGCGTTTTGTCGAGAAGTTGACGATGTGGTTGACGAGATTGAAGACACAGGAGTCGCAGCCCAAACTTTGCACTGGTGGCGTTTGGAAGTAGCCGGCAGCTTTGCAGGCAATGCGCAACACCCTGTGATGAAAGCCTTAATGCCTTTGACTGCTGAACACGGCATCAATGAACAGCACTTGCAGCAAGTCATTGATGGTTGTGACATGGATCTGCGGCAAACGCGCTATCTTGACTTTGCCGGCTTGAAAACCTATTGCCATTTGGTTGCTGGCGTGGTGGGCGAAGTGGCTGCGAGAATATTTGGTCAAAGCCAAGACGAAACCACCGAGTACGCGCATTCACTGGGTTTGGCATTTCAACTCACCAACATCATCCGAGATGTGGGTGAAGATGCCATGCGCGGGCGCATATACCTGCCGATAGATGAACTCCAACGCTTTGGTGTCACCGCCAATGATTTGTTAAAACGCCGGGACTCTGCCGCGTTTCAAGCGCTGATGAAATTTCAATGCGACAGAGCTTTAGACATTTATGAACAAGCCTTGTCGCGCTTACCGGCCACGGATTGGCGTGCACAAAAACCAGGCTTGATGATGGCCAGCATCTACCGCACTTTGCTGATTGAAATTGAAAATGCGAAATTTCCTGTGCTGACACAACGGGTGGCGCTGACACCGGTGAGAAAAATGTGGTTAGCCTGGAAGATGCAGGCGCTGGGGCGTTTTTGAAGAACATCAGCATCGTAGGTGGTGGCTGGGCCGGACTTTCTGCCGCGGTGCACGCGGTCAAAAGCGGTTGGAAGGTCAGCTTGTATGAGGCCGCACCCCAACTCGGTGGCAGAGCGCGCCGGGTTGTGCGCAACGAATTGCACCTTGACAACGGTCAGCATATTCTGGTCGGGGCTTACCGGGATACGCTGGCTTTGATGCGCACCGTGGGTGTGGATATTCCAAGCAGCTTATGGCGGATGCCCTTGGCGCTGAAGTACGTTGACGGATCCGGTATCCAATTGAAAAATATACCTGCGCCCATCAACGTTTTGGCTGGGATTTTGACTGCCACGGGTTGGTCATGGCCGGACAAAGGACGTTTTCTTTGGCAAGCCTTGCAGTGGCAACGTCAGCAATTCAGTTGTGCGACCGGTCTCAGCGTCACAGATATTTGCACCGGTATTCCACCTGTCATCATGCGTCAGTTGGTAGAACCCTTATGTGTCTCCGCGCTCAATTTGCCTTGCGACAAAGCCAATGCGCAAATTTTTTTGCGGGTATTGAAAGATGCGTTGTTGGGCGAAGTCGGCAGCAGTGACATGTTGATTCCTCGTGTAGATCAAAGTGCCTTGTTTCCAGACAAAGCACTTGAATGGTTGACGCAACAGGGCGCTCAGGTGTTCACACACCGGCGCATCAGCGATTTGCGCGAACTCCCGCCCTCACATAAAGTGCTTGCATGCCCCGCCTGGGAAGCCGCTGGGCTGGTTAGCCATTTGAGCCCGTCATGGGCAAGCCAGGCTCTAGGAATGCGTCACACTTCTATTGCAACTGTTTATTTGCAAACAAACGATGAGATTGATTGGCCGCTGCCCATGATGGCGCTGAAAAGTCACGCAACTGCACCGTCTCAGTTTGCGTTTGACAAAGGCAGACTCAGTCAACGTCTAGAAATGCAAGGCGTAATCGCCATGGTGGTCAGCAACAGCACTTGCGATAAAGATGCACTTACCGAATTGGTTTTAAGACAGGCGCATGAAGAGCTGGGATTCAAGTCATTGAAACCTTTGCTCACAGTCGTCGAAAAACGTGCGGCGTTTGCCTGTACTCCCGGACTGCTTCGCCCCTCTATGCACATACATGACGGCGTCATGGCTTGCGGGGACTATGTAGCTGGCCCCTACCCCTCTACTTTAGAAGCTGGCGTCAGATCAGGGATTCAAGTCATTGAATTTTTAAACAACTCAGCTTTAGACGAAAATAGCGCATGACTTTCACTCCAAGATTCGCCGCCGAGCCCTCTTACAGCCATGGCCAACCGGCCAAAACAGCTGTCATCTATTGCAACCTGGGCACACCCCAAGCGCCCACAGCCTCTGCATTACGCCGCTATCTTGCCGAGTTTTTAAGCGATCCGCGTGTGGTGGAAATTCCGAGATTTCTTTGGTTGATGATTTTGCACGGCATTATTTTGCGGGTCAGGCCGGCCAAATCCGCACACAAATATGCAAGTATTTGGACAGAACATGGCTCCCCCTTAAAGGTCTGGACTGATTTACAGAGTCAGGCTTTGCAAAAGCGCTTCGACCCGCAATTGATCCAAGTGCGTTACGCCATGCGTTATGGTTCACCTGCGATAGGTCACGTTTTGGATGAATTGAAACTGCAGGGCGTCAATCGTGTTTTGATATTGCCGGCCTATCCCCAATACTCAGCCACCACCACGGCAAGCGTTTTTGATGCGGTTTATTCATGGGGTATGCAAACGCGACTTATTCCAGAGTTTCGATTTATCAACCACTACCACGATCACCCCGGCTACATAAAAGCACTCAGCGAAAAAATTCGCGCGCACTGGTTGGAACACGGCCGCTCGGAACAATTGGTGATGAGCTTTCACGGTGTGCCTGAGCGCACGCTCAAGCTGGGTGATCCTTACCACTGCGAATGCCATAAAACCGCGCGGCTTTTGGCGCAAGACTTGGGCTTGCAAAAGGACCAGTACAAAGTGTGTTTCCAATCACGCTTTGGCAAAGCCAAATGGTTGGAACCCTACACAGAGCCTACCGTCAGAGAACTTGCCCGAAACGGATGCAAATCCATAGACATTGTCTGCCCCGGATTTGTCAGCGATTGCTTGGAAACATTAGAAGAAATTGCCATGGAGGTCAAAGCTGCTTTCATTGAAGAGGGCGGCGGCAGTTTTCACTACATACCCTGCTTGAATGACAGCCAGATGTGGATTAATGCGCTTGAAGATATTGTGAAAACACACGCTTCAGGATGGCCCCTAGATTTGGCGCCACAAACTGAGCGTGACGCATCCAGACAAGCCGCATTGGCCATGGGTGCCAACGACTGACTATCTGGCAGTTGCTGACCCGGGGGCTTCTGTCACTGGTTGTGTCGGGTTACTTGCTTGAACTGGCGCATTGGGTTTACCGCTTTCAGCAACGCTAGGAGGTGCTTGCACAGCATTGACCGGCTCAGGAGCCAGGGCCTGGGCGTTTACTGGGTTTGGTGTGTTTGTTTCTGCTGCAGGCGCTTGAGTGTTTAATGCAGGTGGAGTTTGGCTCTCAGTCGCAGTTGAAGACTCCGTCTTGTCGTCTGAATAATTTTGTTTAAGCAATGCGGCTGCGGCCAATGCCACCAAAAATAAGGCAACAATCTTGATCAAATAATTGGTGTTGTTGGCTTGCTCAGAAACCACTTTTACAGGAATTTCCTCTGACGGGGGATTGGCAGGCTCAGATTTTTCTGAGTCATCAGACTCAGGCGTTACGCCTTTCACTTGAGCGGGTAACTGAGATTCATGTTCAGGAATATTTTCCGGAGGCTGGGCTAAAAAATGCCAAGACTCACTGCGGGACAGAGCAGCCCCATCAACAGATGGTTGAGAGGCATAATTTGAAATGGTAGGCACCGAATCCAATTCGGGCTCTGCGCTTGCAACAGCTTCGTCAACAGGTTTGACGAGCACAGGGGGCGCCACTTGCCCAAACAATTCTGCCTCTGTCATTTGCAATAAAGCGGCCACTTTTTTAGCCGCAGTCAACTTGACACCTTCGCTGTAAAAGGCAGCCAAGCCGCCTTCTTCTATTTGTTTGATTTGTTTTGAAGAAAGACAAGCCATGGTGGCCATGTCTGAAATAGCCCAACCAAATGATTCGCGCTTAAGTCGAACTGACTGACCGTCAATCTGAGAAATGTCCGACATTCATAACCTTTATTGAGATAAAAGCTTACTTGACGAGCAACAATTCACCCTTGATGGATGCTCCCTTTTGCACTGACAGCGTTTGATAGACAACGTGACCATCGACCGAAGCGGATGAGGTCACAATCAATTCGCTGCAAGTAGCGGTGCCGGAAAATTTTCCCTTGATGTGAAGGCTTGAACAAGTCACCACACCTTCGACTTGACCGCGTGAGCCAATTGTCAGTTCATCCACCTGTACTTGTCCATTCAAAGAACCTTCCACATGAATAGCACCCTTAGCGGAAATTTCACCGCGAAACGAAAAGCCTTCGCTCAATATAGAAGGCTTTGAAGCATTGGAGGAGATCATGTCCATCATATTGTTTCTCTGAGGTTGGGCAATTGGCTGGATTTCTTGGGAGGCATCACCAACAGGGGACGTGTTAATTGACTCCACTGGAGGCTGGGGAACTGGGTTATTTGCTACTGTTTTGGATTTGTTGAACATATTGCGCAGTCCGAATCACTTTTTGAGGATTAACTGGATAACCACCGACCAAAATCTCAAAATGCAGATGTTTTCCAGTGGATGATTCGCCAGTATTACCAATGTAACCCAAGAGGCTTTCAGTAGTCACTTTATCTCCTACTTTAACCACCAATTGAGCCATATGAGCATACAAGGATTCAACACCATTTAAATGCCGAATCACGACTGTATTTCCATATTGAGGGTGATATTCTGCCATGACCACGATGCCGGGCTTGACTGCGAAAACTTTATCGTCACCCGTCTGGCTCATTAAGTCGAGTCCGGTATGGAAATGAGACTTGCCGGTTAACGGGTGTTTGCGAATACCGAAATCTGAAGATACACTGAATTCGGCCACCGGCAAGTGGCTTGGCAAGGCGTACAACACTTCCCGCAAAGCGCGGTTGGTTGACAACTCATCTGCGACTTTGCCGCGAAGCAAAGGGTTAGATTGGATATCCGAATCGAGTGAATAACCACCATTGGCAGAATTTTGCTGAATGATTCGAACAATTTTCTCTGTCAAACCAGAGCTTTCTAACTGAGACTTCAAGGTGTCATTTTCTTCAGACACAGCTACCATGGACGTTTCAACAAAACGTCGAATGCTCATGTCACGGTCTCGAATGGTTTGCGCCAAGGTGACCATTTGTTCTTCGCTCAGCTCTGACGATCCGGGTATGGTGGAGTCAACCGAGCTGCTCAATAAAGCACGGTAAACGTCTTCGTGTGATTTTTCAAGTCGCGAACGGCTGATGCCAAGCGTCAAGCTCGTCACCGAGAGAAACACAATGATGAAGATGAGAGCGCCTAAAGATACCAATAACCCTCTGGCGCAAAACTGCTGTAATTTGGCCGGAATATTGAAGTAACTGAGCTCCCCGCTCTGCTCCAGAATCAGTTTGACATTTTGGTAGTCGCGTGACCATACACGCTTGATAAAAGGCGGCAGACGGAGAACGTACGCTAAATAATTTGAAGAAAAAAAACGCATATCCTCAACCTGAAGTGGGCATCAAGTGCCAGCAGGCTTCGCTTGGTGATTGTTGCCACTTGAGGCAGTGTTAGCCCCAACCGGTTCAGACCCTTGGTGCAATGCACCTTCAATTTCACCGCCTTTTTCAATTTCAATTTCAGCGTAGTGAACCTTACCAACAATTTTGCCGGTAGCACGAACAATCAAACTTTTTTCACTGACGATGGTGTTGTGAAGTTGTCCACGGACATCAATCAGTTTGGCGGATACTCGACCGGTAATGCGGCCAGTTGTACCAATCAGCACTTCTTCTGCAGTCAAATCGCCCTCAATCACGCCGTTTATGACTGCTTTTGAAGGGACGGTAAACGCGCCTTTGACAATGACACCGTCACCGATAACAACGCTTTCTAAAGAATCTGCTGGATTTGCCATACTTGCTCCTTGAACTGATCTTAACAAAGATCAAATGTAAATTAACTTTTTTATTGAAGCTCTTGATTTAATTGAAAAAAAATTGATTGATTCGGGTTTATACAGATCAGAAATCTAAGTATTTATCAATGAAATTGAATATTATTTTTAAATTCGATAATACCAATATATTCATTAAATAAATAAATCGATATTTACTACACAATTACTCAGTTATTTGCAAATCAGCAACAGTTAATGAAAAAGCCCGGTAAGTACAAAACTGACCGGGCTTGGCGCATACCGAAAACGCTACTTTTCTCAGGTTCTGGCAGAACTTCTGGACTTGAAGCCGCCACCGCCGCGCTTGGCGCCAGCAAACGACTTACCGCCGCCGGGCTTGCCGCGACGAGGTTCGTGTGAAGGCGCACGCGCAGGCCGCTGTGTGGGCTCCAAGCCTGGAATGACTTCTGCATTCAGGGTGGCTTGTGTGTAGTGTTCAATATCGAGAATTTTGCGACGGTCGCGGAATTCGGCAAAGGTGACGGCCAAACCATCACGGCCGGCACGACCGGTACGGCCAATGCGGTGAACATAGTCTTCTTGCTTCATAGGCAAGCCGAAATTGAACACATGGCTGATGCTGGGCACATCGATGCCGCGCGCGGCCACATCGGTTGCCACCAGAATTTGAACACGACCATCGCGCAATGCCTGCAAACGGCGGTTGCGCAGGCCTTGGCTGAGTGCACCATGCAAAGCAACTGCTGAAAACCCGACTTGCTGCAAATCTTCAGCAAGCGCATCACACTCAATTTGCGTGCTGGCAAACACAATCGCTTGATCGATAGTGGTGTCGCGCAACCAATGGTCCAGCAATTTGCGTTTGTGTTGCTGGCTGTCGGCCCAAAACAAAATCTGTTTGATATTGCTTTTTTGCGCCTGTGTAGATTCGATTTGCAAACGCTGAGGGGTGCGCATGATGCGTGCGGCCAATTGCTGAATGCGCGGCGCAATGGTGGCGCTGAACATCATGGTTTGACGGCGCGATTCCGTGAGTTTGTGGATATCGGCCAGGTCTTCAGCAAAGCCCAAATCCAACATGCGGTCGGCTTCGTCAACCACCAGAAATTGCACTTTGCTCAAATGCAATTGCTTGGATCGCTGCAAATCCAGTAAACGTCCGGGCGTGGCAACGACCAAGTCAGCATTGTGCAAACGCGCAATCTGCAAGGGGTAAGGCATGCCGCCGACCACACAGGCCACACGCAAACCTTTGCAATGTTTGACCAGATCAATTGCATCCTTGGCCACTTGCTGGGCCAATTCACGTGTAGGGCACAACACCAAAGCGCTGGGAAAAGCCGGTTTGACATGGCGGGTATCGGTCGGGTTTTTGCGACGCGGTTTTTTCGGCAACTCCTCGCCGTTGACCTTAGCCTGCTCAACTTTCATCGCCCATTCTTTGGCTTCTTGCTGCTCTTGCGCCTGGCGCTCAATCAAAATGGTGTGCAGCACGGGCAATAAAAATGCGGCTGTCTTGCCACTGCCTGTCTGGCTGGAAACCAGCAAATCATTGGCTGGTTTGTCAGCGTTGTCTTGCAAGGCCAGCGGAATGGCTTTGAGTTGTACGTTGGTGGGTTCCGTGAAATTGAGGTCACGAACCGCGGCGAGCAACTCAGGGGCTAGGCCCATCTGCGCGAAAGCGTTGGGAACTGCCGGTTTGGTCTCGGCGACTGTGGGCGCAGGTGTGTCAGAGGCGTGATCGTTCATAGCGTCAGCCGAGGAATGCAAATTCAAATCGTCCATTGTGTTTTTTAGCCCGCACCTGAAAAGGTGAGGCTGCTCCGTTCAAAGGTTGGAAAAACATCAACCTTCAAACAAAGCATGCTGCAAAATTTTTGCAACGCGGTTCAAATGAACCCAAGGTGTGAGGAGGATGTAGCAATGTCACACCATCAAGTGCAACTCAGGGTATTCTCGCACGAAATGCGGATGCTGTTGCGGCTTTTTAAGACTACTTATATTTTCAAAAAATGCTCGCGGTAATGCGCAAGTTCTTCGATGGATTCATGCACGTCTGCCAAAGCGGTGTGGCTTTGCTGTTTTTTGAATGAGGCATACACCTCGGGCTTCCAGCGTTTGGACAATTCCTTCAATGTGCTGACATCCAAGTTGCGGTAGTGAAACCAGCCCTCCAGTTTCGGCAAGTACTTGAGCAGAAACCGTCTGTCCTGCCCAATGGTGTTTCCGCACATGGGAGCCACACCTTTGCTGACATATTTCTTCATGAACTCAATCAATTGTTCTTCTGCCTGGGCTTCGGTCGTGGTCGAGTTCTTGACCTTATCTATCAAGCCACTTTTACCGTGCGTGCCCTTGTTCCAAGCGTCCATGCCGGCCAGCAACTCATTGCTTTGGTGAATCACCACCACCGGGCCTTCAATGCGCGGCGTGAGGTTCGGGCCTGTGACAACGATGGCAATTTCAAGTAAACGTTCTTTTTCCGGGTCCAGTCCTGACATTTCACAGTCCAACCACACCAGGTTGTTGTCATTTTTGGCCAAGACGGGTTGCTCGGGTGTTGAAGTAGTGGCATTGGCTGAGTTCATCAACGGATTGTCCCTCAAGCCCGACAAGGCAATGCAACTCAAGGAAAATAGTTTGCATTGGGCTGACTAAGCCGCATCAAATTCCGTCGTTTCAAAAACATCTACACTTAACCACATGATCTCTTCCCTGCATTTCACCCTTGTTTTCACAGCTTTGCTGTTGATTAACTTGCTTCTCAAATTGTGGCTGGCCAGCCGCCAAGTCAGGCATGTTGCGTGGCACCGCAATGAGGTGCCTGCAGACTTTGCATCTGCCATCAGTCTTCCAACGCACCAAAAGGCGGCTGATTACACCTTGGCCAAATTGCAGTTGGGTTATTGGGATTTGGCTTTAGACGCACTGGTTCTCTTGGGCTGGACCTTGATGGGCGGGCTCACATGGCTTGATACTTCGCTGATGGGCTTGACGGGTCCAGGCATGCTTCAACAATTGTTGTTGGTGCTGGGTTTCATGCTGATCTCCGGACTCCTGAATCTGCCGGTTTCCTACTACCAAACTTTCAAAATCGAACAGCACTTTGGCTTTAACAATATGACAATAGGTCTTTGGATCAGCGATCTGTTGAAAAGCACATTGGTTGGTGTGGTGTTGGGCCTTCCTTTGATTTGGGCCGTCTTGTTCCTCATGAATTCGGGCGGCACTTTGTGGTGGTTGCTGGCTTGGGCCTTGTTGGTTGCTTACCAATTGTTTGTGATGTGGATTGCGCCCAACTACATCATGCCTTTATTCAATAAATTTCAACCGCTTGAAGACGCAGAGTTGAAAGAACGGGTTGACCAGTTGATGCACCGCACTGGCTTTAAGTCGGACGGTTTTTTTGTCATGGACGGCAGTCGCCGTTCTGCACATTCGAATGCTTTTTTCACAGGCCTTGGCAAACAAAAGCGCGTGGTATTTTTCGATACCCTGCTCAAAACTCTGAATGCAAGTGAAATGGAGGCTGTGTTAGCGCACGAACTCGGCCACGCCAAACTCAACCATATTCCGCAGTCGCTGATTCGCAGTTTCGTCATCACCTTGGTTGGCATGGCTGCTTTGGGTTGGCTGAGTACACAGCTTTGGTTTTACGAAGGCTTAGGTGTCATGCCTCACGCCATGTCTGCCAATGACGCCTTGGCGCTTTTGCTGTTCATGCAGTTTGTTCCATTGTTGACATTCATTGCCACACCTGTGCGCGCTGCGCGCTCGCGCAAACATGAATTTGAAGCAGATGCGTTTGCCTGTCAACACGCGAATGCTGCTGATCTGCGCCAAGCATTGATCAAGTTGTACCAAGACAATGCGTCAACGCTTACACCAGACCCTTTGTACGTGACTTTCTACCATTCACATCCGCCAGCGTCCCAACGGCTGGCCAGACTGACTGCATGACCTTGTCCGGTCGTGTGGTGGCCAGCCACGGCAGACACGTGGTTGTCGAGGATAACGAAGGTAAGCGCCGCATCTGTCATCCACGCGGTAAAAAAAATCAAGCCGTGGTCGGCGACCTGGTGCAATGGCTGGCCAGCGAAGACGAAGGCAGCATTGAGTCCATTGATCCACGGCGTAATTTGTTTTACCGTCAGGATGACATACGCACCAAATCGTTTGCCGCCAATCTGGATCAGGTGTTGGTGCTGGTAGCCGCCGAGCCCGAGTTTTCCCAAAGCCAAGTTGCACGCGCATTGATTGCAGCCGAGCAAGCCGGCATTCGAAGTTTGATTGCATTGAACAAACAAGATTTGACGCAGGCTTTTGATAAAGCATGGATACGGCTTGAACCCTACCGTGCATTCGGCACCCAGGTGTTAGCGCTTGGACTGCGCAACCATGAGGACGATTTGGCGCAATTGCGACAAGCCTTGCATCACAAAACCACCTTGGTTTTAGGCCCTTCCGGTGCCGGTAAAAGCACCCTCATCAACCGCTTGGTGCCACAGGCAAACGCCAGCACCAACATCATCTCTAAGGCGTTGCACAGCGGCAAACACACCACAACTTCCACAACCTGGTATTGGGTGGATGAAGAAAAAACGACAGCACTGCTGGATTCACCGGGTTTTCAGGAATTCGGCCTCAACCATATTGCCCCCAGTGACTTGGCCAGTTGCATGCCTGACATCAAAACACACAGCGATCATTGCAAGTTTTATAACTGCACACACGTGCATGAGCCGGATTGCGGTGTGCGCCAAGCATTGTCCGAAGGGCTGATAGATGCCGGACGCCACAAAATATATGTTGATTTATTTGCAGAAATGTCCGCGCCCAAAAATTATTAAACGAATAAACGCTCAGCCGACCAATCGCGCCAGTGTGAGCAGGGCCAGTAACACCATCCACATCACCACCGCACGCCAGACCAAGCCGACCATGCTGCGCAAATGAGCGAATTCGGGTTCTCGCCCAGCGGTCGGCAGATTGGCTGCTTGCTCATTGGCCAGATCTGCATCAGGCGAATCAGGTACGACACCACCCAATCTCACATTGATGGCACCTGCGGTTGCCGAAAGCACCACACCGTCATTGCGGTTTTGAAAATGCTCTGCGCCTTGACGCCAAGCTTCCACCGCATCTTCAAAATTCCCGACCACTGCAAAAGTCAAACCGGTCAAACGGGCAGGTAGCCAATCCACGCGGTGCCACGCCGTGGTGGAAACCGACTTCAAGGAATCGCTCACCTGCGTTTCTGGGTGATCGCTTGGCTGCTGTTTGTCACCCCAGGCGTTGTAGAGCAAGGCTGACAATCGGAAAAATAAAGCACCTACCGGCCCCAATCCCAGCGCTGCGAGCACAGAAAACCATGCCACCACACCAAAAACATGCCGGTGCGCTGCCAGCGCTGAGTGCTCTATGACATGGCGAACAATTTCCGTTCGGCTGATGAGCAGGTCAGACTCCCCTTGCCAGTCACGCAACAACTCTCTGGCCAAGACATCGTCACCGGTAGCTAGGGCGTCGCGAATGCCCGTGAAATGGTGACTGAATCGCCTGAAGCCCAGGGTGGCGTACAAAACCGCCAAACTCCAAAACATAGCGAACACCCAACCTAGGCTGAGCATCAGCCACCAATGAACGGCGACCACCAACAAACTGGGAACACCCACAGCGATCAACCAAGCCGTCCAGGCATGTCTGGTGTCGCCTGCGTCCAAATTGTTTTTCAGCCACTCTCCCCAAGCCTGAAAGCTACGCTCCAAACCATGACCTGAAGCCAATGGCCTGACTTGTTCGAGCAGAAATGCAAATAAAAGAGAGATGAAACTCATGGTTCAATGATAAGAGAACCAGGTTGCTTCATTTGCCCATTTGTAAAAATTGATACAGATGCTTCAATATGCCTGCTGTCGCACCCCAAATAAGGCGCTGATGGCTTTCTTTTCCATAAGGCATCGAGAACCATTCCCTCTTAACGCCATTCCATTCAGCCGCATGCCTGCGATGGTTGGCAGGATTCATTAAAAAAACCAGCGGAACCTCGAAAACCTCAGCCACCTCATGTGGATTGGCGCTCAATTCCATCGCCGGATCAAGCAAAGCCACCACAGGGGTTACTTTGTAGCCTGTACCAGTGACATAAACCGGCAGGCAACCCAACACAGAAACATAGTGCGGATGCAAGCCGACTTCTTCTTGTGCTTCGCGCAAGGCGGCCGCAATTTCATCTACGTCCTGTGCATCCTGGCGTCCGCCCGGCAAGGCTACCTGTCCTGAATGCGATGACAAATGGGCCGTGCGCACAGTCAGCAACACCGTTGGCTCGTCGCGCAACACGATGCCAAGCAACACAGAAGCTGGCTTAGGCGGCTTGTCATGCCATGGCGGCTCATGAAATGCCGAAAGCTTTTGACCCAAACTCTCTGCAAATTTGCGGCGCAATTCGTCGGCCGTCAAATCAGCAGCTGAGAGACTTGGCATGTGCGCATCCGTTCCCAAAACTTCCGCCTCATGAGGCGAAAAGTTCGGGATCTGTGCCAGAGAAACGGAAGGTGTTTGGGTCATGGTCAATAAAAAACCGCCGCAGCTTGGCGCTGGGGCGGTTTCGCAGTCAATCCTCAAGCAGAAATTACTGAGCGGCGGCTGCCTTGGAAGCCGGCGTGGCCTTGGCGGTGAGTTTTTCTTTGATACGTGCTGATTTGCCGCTGCGCTCACGCAAATAGTACAGCTTGGCACGACGCACATCGCCACGGCGTTTGACTTCAATTCCTGCGATCAAGGGGCTGTAGGTTTGGAACGTACGCTCCACGCCTTCACCGCTGGAGATTTTGCGAACGATGAAGTTGCTGTTGATGCCGCGGTTGCGCTTGGCAATCACCACACCTTCAAAGGCCTGCACACGCTTGCGGCTACCTTCAACCACATTCACGCTGACCACCACGGTATCGCCGGGGGCGAAGACGGGGATTTTTTTGCCCATGCGGGCGATTTCTTCCTGTTCCAGGATTTGAATGAGATTCATAAGGTCCTCTGCACGATCTTGGGTGCGCTACACAAAAGGCCGGTATTAGCACAAGGCTGTAACACGCGGCGGCCACCCAGAGGATCGAAAAGCCTACTATTATAACCAACTGGCTACTCAGCTTTTATCAGCCAAAATTCTCTCGTCTTTGGCGCTGATCAGCCCGGCCTTCCTGGCTTTGGTGATCAGATCAGGCCGTTTGGCTGCCGTCAGTTGCAGGCTTTGCTCGCGTCGCCAGTCGGCAATCTGGGCATGGTGACCGGACAGCAGTTCCTGCGGTACCGGTAAATCCCGCCAAACCTCTGGGCGGGTGAAATGCGGGCTGTCGAGCAAACCGGATAAGTCGGGTGAAAAACTGTCTTGGGCATGGCTGTCGCTGTCGTTCAAGACACCGGGTTGCAGCCGAGCCACCGCGTCCAGCCAGGCCATGGCGGGTAATTCTCCACCGGACAACACAAAGTCGCCCAAGCTGATTTGACGGTCAACATAGGTATCGATGAAACGCTGATCCACACCCTCATAACGCCCGCAAAGCAACACGGCACCGTTGGCACTAGCGGCTGATTCGCAAACCCAAGTCTGGTTAAGGGCCTCGCCTGTCGGGGAAAAATAAATCAACGGCGCGCTGTGTCTGTCGTCGGCGCGCTCCTGGCGTATCGCCAACAGACAAGCCGCCAAGGGTTCGGCCAACATCACCATGCCCGGGCCGCCGCCGAACGGCCGGTCGTCGACCCTGCGGTAGTTGCCATCAGCAAAATCGCGCGGGTTCCAGCATTTCAAAACCATCTTCCCTCTGTCGTAAGCACGGCGTGTCACACCATGCTCGATGAACGACTGAATCAATTCTGGAAACAGTGTGATGACGTCTATGCGCATGGCGGCGACTTCAATAATCTGCCTGCCAATCGACCAGGATCAGTCGATCGGTCATATCCACCTTGTCCACATAAGCGCTGACAAACGGGATCATGCGCTCCAGTGGTTTGGTCGGATCATCCGGGTTGGCTTGGGTGAGAACCAGCAGGGTTTGCGGACCTGTGGACATCAATTCGCTGACTGTTCCCAGATCCAAACCTTCGCGGTTACGTACACTCAAGCCGATCAAATCTACCCAGTAAAACTCGTCTTCTTTGGTCGATGGAAACGAGGATCGCGGCACGAATATACGAGCGCCTTTGAGACTTTCGGCGACATCCCGGTCTATGGTTTCCAAGGGACAAGCGACCACCGAATCGCCATGCTCTTTGGCTTCGCGTATCTGCATGAGCACCGTGCCTTTGAAGGGCGAGGCACCACGTTCATTCGGTTGCAAAAACCAGCGTTTGGAAGAAAAAAGCGCCTCTGGCGAGGCGCTGTGGGGCAAGACTTTGAACCAGCCTTTCAAACCCCATGCATCCAGAATGCGCCCGACTTCGACAGCGTCCGCTGGTAATTCAGCAGGCTCCCAGGCGGGCTGCATAAGATGCGTGATCAGGCGGCTTTTTTGCCGGCTTGTTTGATCAAGCGGTCAACGGTAGGCGATGTTTGTGCACCGACACCGACCCAATAGCTCAGGCGGTCTTGCGCAATGCGCAAGCCTTCTTCGCCACCGGAAGCGATGGGGTTGTAAAACCCGATACGCTCGATGAAACGGCCATCACGGCGAACGCGCTTGTCAGCGACAACGATATTGAAAAACGGACGGGCTTTTGCGCCGCCGCGGGAAAGTCGGATGACGACCATGGTTTATCCTTGGGTACAGTCTTTGATTCAGCGATG
>CANHLD010000020.1 GCA_947461325.1 Comamonadaceae bacterium | reverse complement strand
CATGTGAAGCCAACCATTCGAGTTCGTCGAGGGCATTGAGCACTTGCGGCCAAGCGGCAAACTCAGCACGGGCTTGTTTCAGTATGCTGATGTCACCATACATTTGCACTAAAGCCTGCAAGGCTTTGCCAAGCGCTTGCGGCAGATGGCGACTGAGTTCCCGCATGCCGCTGACATTTTTGTGAGACAAAGCTTCTTTGATGCTTGCAGACAGTTCGGGATTCACGGCATGGCCTTTGAGCAGTGCCGGCAAAATACGTGCATGGCTCAAGTCCACATGAAAATGCGTCAACCCTGCGGAACGCAAGCTTTGCATGGCCAGTTGCAGTATTTCCAAATCGGCTTCAAGTCCTGCATGTCCGTAAATTTCAGCACCCATTTGCAAAGGTTCGCGGGTGGCATAAGGGCTTGCAGGCAAAGTGTGCACCACAGGGCCGCAATAGCAAAGCCGAGTGACGCCAGTCCGGTTCAGTAAATGCGCGTCAATTCGTGCGGTTTGCGGTGTGGTGTCGATGCGCAAACCCAGAGTGCGACCGGATAACTGGTCAACCATTTTGAAGGTTTGCAGGTCTTGTGCACTGCCGCTAGCGGGTAACAACGACTCGATATGTTCCAAGAGTGGAGGCATGACCAACTCATAGCCAAAGCCACGCGCGGTATCCAGGCAAAGCCTGCGCAATTCTTCAATGTGCCGGGCCTCAGAAGGCAAAACATCCGCAATGTGATCCGGCAAAACCCAGGCAGCCATGAGAGTAAAGTGCTGTTAAAAAAGGGATTCTACCGGTCTGTGGACGCACGGGGATAACCGGCGACAAACAAGGTAGCAAACTTCATTTCATCCACTCCAGCAATCCCAAACCGCACAACACACAGCCAAGACCAATGAAGCGGATTTGGCCATCGGTCAGTTGCAGCATTTGCATGAAAGTACGACGCCAAGCGGTAGGTGAAATGAATGGCAGCAAGCCTTCAAAAATCAGCACCAGAGCAATGGCTGCCCACAGCGTCTCACTGTCCATGGGTGAGCGGACTTATTTTTTCGCGGGAGCCGAAGAACCAGTACCGCGCATGGCTTTGAAGAATTCACTGCTGGGGTCTAACACCATGACATCGGATTTTTTATTGAAGCTGGATTTGTAAGCCTCAATGCTTTGGTAGAACTGAGCAAACTGAGCGTCCTTGCCAAACGCGTCAGCGTATAAACGCGCAGCTTCTGCATCCCCCTCGCCTTTTATTTTTTGGGCGTCACGGTAGGCATTGGCCAATGTCACTTCGCGCTGACGGTCAGCATCGGCTCGGATTTTTTCTCCCTCAGCCCCACCGGTGGAACGCAGTTCATTGGCTACGCGTTTGCGCTCGGCTTCCATGCGGCGGTACACAGACTCGGTGATGGTATCCACATAATCTGCACGGGTGATACGCACGTCAACCACGTCAATGCCCCACGGGTTAGTGCCCTTCACAATTTCCAACACCTCGCGCTTCACATCCACCATTAAAGCTTCACGCTTGAGCGACAACAGGTCTTTCACGGTGCGCTTGTTGATTTCTTCTTGAAATGCATTGCGAACCACGCGGGTCAGTTGCTGTGCTCCAGCTTTTTCGTCCAACCCGACGTTACGGATGTACTGAGACGGATCAGAAATGCGCCAACGCACATACCAGTCGATCACCATGCGCTGCTTTTCAGCAGTCAACATAGGTTCGGAGTCAACGTTATCCAGAGTCAACAAACGCTTGTCAATGAAGTTCACGTTTTGAAAAGGCGGTGGCAGTTTGAAATTCAAACCCGGTTCGGTAATCACTTTCTTGATTTGCCCGAGGGAGTACACGACGCCATATTGACGTTGATCAACAACGAACACTGTCGAGCTGAAGATTAGCAATGCCAACAGCAGTGTGGAGAGGTAAAAGCCTAATTTATTCATGTCTGGTAAACCTTATCGGAGGTCGCGTTCACGCTGTCGGTTATCACGACCGCGGCTGCTGCTTTCTATGGTGGGTGGCGCGGAAATTGGCCCATTGCCGGACGCTTCGGTGCCTGAAGAAGCCGGGAGAACGGGTGCATCGGCAGCACCGACACCATTCATTTGCATGATTTTGTCCAATGGCAAATACAACATGTTCGAACCTTGGCGAGTCTCGACCAACACCTTGGTCACGTTGCTGTACATCTCTTTCATTGCATTGATGTAGAGACGATCACGTGTGACTTGGGGTGCCTTCTGGTATTCGCTGTAGAGAGAGCGGAAACGCTGGGCGTCACCTTGCGCTTGCGCCACGATGCGGGACTTGTAGGCATCCGCCTCCTGTTTGAGACGGGAAGCAGAACCGACTGCGCGGGGTATCACATCATTGGCGTAGGCTTCGGCTTCATTCTTGGCGCGTTCACGCTCCTGACCGGCCTTGAGCACATCGTCAAAAGCCGCTTGCACCTGCTCGGGTGGACGCACACCGCCTTGCTGCAAATTGATGCCGACCACCTCAATACCTACGTTGTAGCGGTCCAAAATGGTTTGCATGATTTTGCGAACACGAGGAGCAATTTGTTCACGGTCTTCGGACAAAGCGGCGTCCATGCGCATTTTGCCGACCACTTCGCGCACCGCCGTTTCTGCCGCTTGCATTACAGCATCAGTCGGGTTCTTGCTTTCGAACAAATAGGCGCGTGCATCGGTTAATCGGTATTGAACAGCGAACTTGATTTCGACAATGTTTTCGTCCTCAGTCAACATTGCCGACTCACGCAAACCGGTGGCCTTGATGACGGTATCGCGACCAATGTCAAGCGAGCGAATTTGCGTCACAAACACCACTTCGTGGCGTTGAATCGGATACGGCATGCGCCAGTTGATACCCGCGCCCACTGTGCTTTGGTAACGGCCAAACTGCGTAATCACCGCTTGCTGACCTTCTTGCACAATGAAAAATCCTGTGGCCATCCAAATCAACGCCAACACGGCTAGCACCAAACCAAGTCCGAGTCTTGGGTTTTTGAAGGGCTCGGGGAAACCTCCGCCGGAGCCGGGTGGCGTGGATCCCGGACCTCCTTTGCCGCCAAACAACTGTCCCAATTTGCGGTTAAGTTCACGCCAGAGTTCGTCCAGATCAGGTGGGCCATTGCCATGCGGGGGGCGACGGTTACCTTCAGGCGGAGGGTTTTGTCCTGGCTCCTGGCCGTTGGTAGCGTTGTGAGAATGTTCGTCACCACGACCCCACTTGCCATCATTCAGGTTAAAGACGCCAAGCAAACGACGCCAGACAGCGGCCAAAAACAGGCCTATCCAATTCGCGAACCATTGCGCGTGGCCGAACCAATTCATCATGGGCCAAGCCCGGGTTTTATTGTTCATGTGCAATCAGTAAAAAAAAGCTGCAAGTCGCCATTGTGCCTAAAGTAAAAGTTAGCCTGAATCTTCATGCAGGCAGTTCGGCGGGAAGTAGGGTTAAACGCTCTTCTTCGTGTTTGAGAGCATGTTCAAGCAGACGTTGGCGCAAACTGTCTAAATTCAAGCTGCTGCGGGCACTTAAAAAGAGTCTGGGGATGGATAAACCATCAAAAAGGTATTGATCTTGAATGAAATCGGGGCGTCTTTCCTCGGGCAAGGCATCTATTTTGTTGAAAATCAACCATTGCGGGACTTCATCAGCACCAATATCTTTCAACACTGACATGACCTGCTGAATTTGTTCAGGGTAACCCGGATGCGATGCGTCCACCACATGCAACAGCAAATCGGCAGAGGTGGCCTCTTGCAAGGTGGCTTCAAAAGCATCCACCAGTCCGTGGGGAAGATCGCGAATGAAACCGACCGTATCGGAAATGGACAAATGACTGCCGCCACCGCCATCATGGGGCAAGTACAACTGCCGCGTGGTGGTGTCCAAAGTGGCAAACAATTGATCAGCGGCGTACGCACGCGCTTTGACAAGCGAATTGAACAACGTGGATTTACCTGCATTGGTATAGCCCACCAGCGACACGTTAAACACCTGATTGCGCTGACGTTGCTTGCGCTGGGTGTTGCGCTGGCGCTTAACCTTGGACAAACGCTCCTTGGTGCGCTTGATCGATTCGCCGATCATGCGCCTGTCAAGTTCGATCTGGGTTTCACCCGGGCCACCCCGGTTACCGATACCACCGCGTTGACGCTCCAAGTGCGACCATCGCCTGACCAATCGGGTACTGAGGTATTGCAACCGGGCCAATTCAACTTGTAACTTACCTTCGTGACTGCGCGCACGCTGGGCAAATATTTGCAAGATCAACATGGTGCGATCGTTGACAGGCATGCCTAGGTGACGTTCTAGGTTGCGTTGCTGGGCTGGCGATAAGGATTGGTCGAATAACACCTCGGATGCGCCATGCAGCAAAGCCAGTTCTTTGATTTCTTCGGCTTTGCCTGAACCGACAAACATGGCTGCGTCCGGTGCTTTGCGATTGCAAGTCATGCGAAAAACCGGTTCAAGTCCTGCAGTGAGTGACAGTTGAGCCAATTCATTCAGCTCATGGTCAAAGTGCGGGGTGCCAAAATCCACACCTACCAGTAAAGCAGTAGCTGTCGGGGCTTGGTCTGTGGCGGTCAAGTTGAGGTGGTCAAGGTAAGACTGAACTATTTATTCGGTGGGCTCAATGCCGTCAGCCTGCGCAAAGTTGACTGGTCTGGCAGGTACTATGGTGGATATGGCGTGTTTGTAAACCATCTGCGTGACGGTGTTGCGCAATAAAACCACGTATTGATCGAATGACTCAATTTGGCCTTGCAGTTTGATGCCGTTGACCAGATAAATGGAAACAGGCACATGTTCTTTGCGCAAGATGTTGAGGAACGGGTCTTGTAAAAGTTGCCCTTTTTGATTCACGATATTCTCCGTGTTTGATGAGGAAGTTCGTAAGATACCACAGCTTAAATGCCGCAGTAGCTATCGGGGTGTTATTTAGTCTTTGTCTGTGTAGGGGTTGTGTGAGGTCTTCATTTCAATGCGCAAAGGCGTACCTTCGAGCGAAAAGGCTTTGCGAAAACGACCTTCTAGAAAACGTTTGTATGAATCCGTCACATGCTCTAAAGAATTGCCGTGGACCACGATGACCGGTGGATTCATACCGCCTTGGTGTGCGTAACGCAACTTGGGCCGAAACATGCCGCCGCGCTTGGGGGCTTGAAACTGAACAGCTTCAAGCAGTAATCTGGTCAAAACAGGGGTGGACATTTTGCACATGGCCGATTGATGAGCTTGGGCAATGGACTGCCACACAGGGCCCAGGCCTTGACGCTTGACCGCAGAAATATGGTGCAATTTGGCAAACTTTAAAAATGCGAGACGGCTTTCAATGGATCTGGCCAAAAGTTCTTTTTGGTAATCATCCACCAAATCCCATTTGTTTACAGCCAATACAACGGCACGACCGGTTTCAAGAATGTAACCGGCGATATGCGCATCTTGGTCCGTCACGCCTTGGGTGGCATCGAGCAACAGCACAGCCACGTTGGATGACTCAATCGCCTGAAGCGTTTTCACGACTGAAAACTTTTCAATCGCTTCAAAGACTTTTCCGCGTCTGCGCAAACCTGCGGTGTCTATCAATTCATACTGCTGGCCGTTGCGCTCAAAAGGCACACTGATGGCGTCGCGGGTGGTGCCAGGCAGATCAAAAGCTACCAAGCGTTCTTCGCCCAACCAAGTATTGATCAAGGTTGATTTGCCTACGTTAGGTCGCCCGACCACGGCCAATTTCAAAGGCTTGGCGACGCCATCGTCCTCTTCTTCCTCGTCATCCTCGGGCAAATGCAATGGCTCTAGTGCAGCTTCGATCATGCTGCGAATACCTTGACCATGCGAAGCAGACACAGGCATGACCTCACCTAAACCCAGCTCAAAAAACTCACCGAGTTTGATACCGTTTTGCATGCCTTCGGCTTTGTTGGCCACCAGCAGACAAGGCTTGCCGAGTCGGCGTAAATAGTTTCCTATGTCATGGTCTTGCGCAGACAAGCCTTCACGGGCATCGACGACAAAAATCACAGCGTCTGATTCAGCCACGGCTTGGCGAGTTTGTTTCGCCATTTCTTTGAAAATACCGCTCTCGGCGTCTGGCTCAAAGCCACCGGTATCTATGACGATGAATTCATGCTTGCCGTGTTTGGCATTTCCATAGTGCCTGTCACGTGTCAATCCAGCGTAGTCGGCCACAATGGCATCACGTGTTTTAGTGATGCGGTTAAAAAGCGTAGATTTACCGACGTTGGGGCGGCCGACAATGGCCAAGACAGGCTTCACGTTTGTGTCATGCCCATCATGGCAGTTGGTAGGCGGTCAGTTGGCCGTTGCGCGACAACATGACAAAACCTCCGTTACCCAAAGGTGTAGGTGCAGAAGCGAAACCCGCCGCAGAAGTTTGTAGTCGGTTCAATAGGCTGCCGTCTTTGCCGGAGAGTACGTACATCCAACCGCCTTCATCGCCCACAACAATGCCTTTGGGGGTCCACATCGGGGCAGTGAGGTCACGGTACTTGAGCCGATCTGTGTCCCAAACCCTTTCACCAGTGGAGCGCAACCATGCGCGAACCACGCCGTTGGATTCGCTGCTCACCAGCACTTCAGCGTCCCCATCCAAACCTTTGGTGCCAACAGAAGCTTTGTTCCAGATCAATGCACCGCGGTTGGCATCTACGCAACCGATTTGCGCTTGAAACGCGCGAACACAAACGGAGTTGCTTATGCGTGAAGGACTGGCAACCAGATCAACCAATCGCTCCAAATCGTTGATACCCCGCGGATTGGCGATAGCCACGTCCCAAATGACTTGACCGCTGTCAGGATTAAGGGAAACCAAATGCCCGCCTAAGCCAGCAAGCAAACTGTTTTGAAATGGCATCAATACCCCGTTTTGCTTCAGCACCAACGGTTCACCAAGGCGTTGCTGAACCCATAAAGGCTGCCCATTTTCAGCATCGAAGGCAACCACAGATCGATCAGCCAACAACACAAAAACCCTCGCACCGGCGATCACGGGATTGGTGTAGGACTGAGCCGTGAGGCGCTTGCGCCATTGGACCTTGCCTGATTGCAAAACGACGACTTCATTGGCGGCAGTGATCACCGCCAATTTTTCGCCATCAAAGCCCGCGCCAGAAAGCAATTTGGTACCCAGTGAATGTTGCCAAAGCGCTTTGCCATCCAGGGCGTTAACTACGGCAACCGCACCTGAGGATGATGACAATGCGATTCGCTCATTGACAACCACTAAGCCTTGGTTGAGTTGATCAGCTGAGGGGAATTTGAAAGCCCAGAGCTGTTTGATGTTTTGTTGAACCTTGAATTCACCAATTGGTGGCGGTTCGGGCCGGCTAGACGAACCGCAGGCAGTCAACAGCCCTAACACCAGCACCACCCATGCTGATTTGAAAATGAATGAGCGGATGTGATTCATGGACTGGTTGTGGGACGGGGATTGACACCCAAAGCTGCGAGCTTGACTTCGATCAGCCGACGGTATTCATTTTTTTCTTCCATGGCCTTCCAAGCCGAAAGAAAGTGGGTTTTGGCTTCTTCCTTTTTGCCTTGCAGCATGGCGATATCGCCGAGCCTGTCGTCATATAGTGCTTCAAAACCAACGGGGGCTTTTTGTCCGGCTAACCAAGTTTGGGCTTTGGCCGGATTTTTTCGCTCCAGGTCGATGGCGGACATGCGCAAACGAGCCAAAGCGACATAACCGTCATCTGCGGATTGATCGATCACCCACACAAAGCTTTTTTCAGCTTCGCCCAATTCACCTTTGTCGGTGTAAACACGAGCTGCCAACAATGCAGCCTGTTGAGTGGCGGTGGTTTTGGGGAATTGCGATTGCAAGTCTGACAAAGAACGTGACATCAATTTGTCATCCTTGCCACGAACCGCTTTTTCGAACGTGTCGTACAAAACAGCCGCTTGGGTGGCTTGTCGTTGCTGCCAGTAATTCCAGCCGTTCCAGCCCGCATATATGAGCAAAATCACGGTCAACAGACCTGTGATCAGATTGCCCCAGCGGCTCCAGAAATGCTTGAACTGGTCAAGTTGTTCTTGTTCTTCGAGGTCGAGATGGGTTGCCATGCGATTCCAACTGTACAAATGTCAAAGGGTCGATTGTAGGCTGTGGCCCCAATCGGCAATCTGTTGAAGTGATTGAATGCTTTGAGCGCCTTCGCCGTCGCGCAAAGCCTTGATGGTGACTTGGCTCTGCGCCAATTCATCGGACCCGAAAATAAGCGCGAAACGCGCCCCGCTGGCGTCTGCCTTTTTGAACTGAGATTTCATGCTACCCATGCCGCCTGCGGAATCTGCGGGGGCGTGCATTTGTACAGAAATACCCATGCTGCGCAAGGTTTGCAATACGGGTGTAACCACAGGCAAAGACGCCGCGTCAGGAACAATAGCGTAGGCATCTAGCGCCACATCAGCAGTGGTGCTGCCCTGCTCTTTCAACAACTCAAGCACGCGTTCAACACCCAGCGCCCAGCCAACTGCAGGGGCGTGTTTGCCGCCGATTTCGCCGATCAAATAGTCATAGCGACCACCACCGCACACCGTGCCCTGCGAGCCGAGTCGTTCGGTGATGAACTCAAAGACGGTCAGGTTGTAATAGTCCATGCCGCGCACCAAGCGCGGGTTGATGCTGTAGGCCACGCCATTGGCATCCAAGATGGCGCGCACTGCGTTGAAATGCGCCAAACTGTCAGCGCCCAAAAAATCCAGCAACTTGGGTGCGGCTTCGTTCAAGGCTTTCATCGCCGGGTTTTTGCTGTCCAGAATACGCAAAGGGTTGGTGTGCAAGCGGCGTTTGGCGTCTTCGTCCAACAGATTGGAATTTTGTTCAAAGTAAGCGATCAAGGCAGCACGGTGCAGCAAGCGCTCAGGCGGTTGACCCAGGCTGTTGAGTTCCAAACGCACATCCTTCAAACCGATGGCTTTCCACAACGCGCACGCCAGCAAAATCAGTTCAGCGTCCACTTCTGCGCCGCCAAAACCCAGAGCCTCGGCGCCGATCTGGTGAAACTGCCGGTAGCGGCCACGTTGCGGGCGTTCATGGCGAAACATAGGTCCCATGTAATACAAGCGCTTGCCGCCTTCGTACAACAAATTGTGCTCGACGACAGCGCGCACCACACCGGCAGTGGACTCGGGGCGTAGCGTCAATTGCTCGCCATTCAGGCGGTCTTCAAAGGAATACATTTCCTTTTCAACAATGTCGGTCACTTCTCCCAAGCCCCGCACAAACAAGGCCGTGGGTTCAACAATGGGCGTGCGGATATTGCGGTAGGCATGTAGTCGCATGACTTCGCGTACCGAAGATTCCAACGCTTCCCAGCGCGCCGATTCGGGCGGCAATATGTCGTTCATGCCTTTGACGGCGGTTAATTTGTCAGCCATGGTTTTCAGTGGCAGTCAGCGCTCAAGCCTGAACCGCGTATTTTTTATGAACGTAGTTTTCGACGATGTCGTGGAATTCTTTGGCGATATTGTCGCCTCGCAGGGTGAGGGCCTTCTCGCCATCGATAAACACCGGCGCAGCAGGCGCTTCACCGGTACCTGGCAAACTGATGCCAATGTCAGCGTGTTTGCTCTCGCCAGGGCCATTAACGATGCAACCCATGACCGCGACTTTGAGGTTTTCCACGCCCGGGTATTGCTTGCGCCACACCGGCATCTGGTAACGCAGGTAATCGTCAATTTGCATGGCGAGTTCCTGGAACGTGGTACTGGTAGTGCGGCCGCAGCCCGGGCAAGCGGTGACGCTGGGCACAAATGTACGCAACCCCAAAGCTTGCAAAATTTCTGTGGCAATCAGCACTTCCTGTGTCCGCGCTTCGCCAGGTTGCGGTGTCAAAGACACGCGGATGGTGTCGCCAATGCCCTCTTGCAACAACACGCCCAAAGCCACACTGGAAGCAGCGGTTCCCTTGGTACCCATGCCGGCTTCGGTCAAACCCAGATGCAACGGGTGGTCTGTGCAGCGAGCCAGTTCGCGGTAGACGGCGATCAAGTCTTGTACGCCGCTCATCTTGCAACTCAAAATGATTTGGTGACGGGCTAAACCAAGTCGCTCGGCCAATTCTGCGGACTCCAATGCTGAGGTGACCAGCGCCTCGTACATCACCTGCTTGGCGTCCCACGGTAAATCGCGCCCGGCGTTGACGTCCATCAAACGCGCCAACAATTCTTGGTCCAAGCTGCCCCAGTTCACCCCAATACGCACCACCTTGTCATAACGAACAGCCGCTTCAATCATCTGGGCAAACTGTTTGTCATGCTTATCGCCTTTGCCCACATTGCCGGGATTGATGCGGTATTTGGACAAGGCTTTGGCGCAATCCGGAAATTCAGTCAGCAAACGGTGGCCGTTGTAGTGAAAGTCGCCGACAAGCGGCACGTGCACGCCCATTTTGTCGAGCTGTTCACGTATATAGGGAACGGCTTTGGCCGACTCGGGCGTGTCGACTGTGATGCGCACCAACTCGGAACCGGCCTGCGCCAATTCCTTGACCTGAATAGCCGTACCGATGGCGTCCCCAGTGTCTGTGTTGGTCATGGATTGCACGCGAACCGGCGCGTCGCCCCCCACGGTGACGACATGATCGCCCCAACTGACCCGCGCTTGCAAACTGCGGTGACGATGCGGCTTGGAGAAAGGAATGGGTTGGTTCATGACGAGATTTTGCCGTAATCAGGCGTGGATGCGAATGGTTTTGGCACGTCTGCCCGCAACGTCTGTGCGGTCTTGTATATCGCCGGCCAATTGACCGCAGGCGGCGGCAATGTCGTCGCCGCGCGTCTTACGCACAGTGGTGACGATGCCAGCTTCAGACAGCAACGCTGCAAACGCTTTGATGCGCTCAGGCGGCGAGCGCAACAAGCCGGATGCCGGAAAAGGGTTGAAAGGAATGAGATTGAATTTGCAAGGCAGCGCTTCGCCATGCAGCGGACGCACCATCGCGATCAGCGCACGGGCTTGCGCATCAGAGTCGTTCACGCCATCGAGCATGCAATACTCGAATGTGATGAAGTCCCTAGGCGCATACGCCAAATAATCACGACAAGCATTCAGCAATTCAACCAGCGGGTATTTCTGATTCAGCGGAACCAATCGGTCACGCAGCGTGTCGTCGGGGGCGTGCAAGGAAACCGCCAAAGCCACTGGGCAGTCCTGGCTGAGACGTTCGATCATGGGAACCACCCCGGAGGTGGACACCGTCACCCGTCGGCGCGACATGCCGTAGCCGTGATCGTCAAGCATGGTTTTCAAAGCCGGAACCAAGGCTGCGTAGTTTTGCAAGGGCTCGCCCATGCCCATCATCACCACATTGGAAATGACGCGTTCATCAATGCCAAGTTCACGCCGCAAAGTGGTTTCAGCGAACCAGAGTTGAGCAAGTATTTCCGCGGTGGTGAGATTTCGGCTAAAGCCTTGCGCTCCGGTGGAACAGAACGGACAAGCCACAGCACAACCGGCCTGAGAGGAAATACATAAGGTGCCGCGATCGGTTTCGGGAATAAAGACGGTTTCGATGGCATTACCCTGCCCGACATCAAACATCCATTTGATGGTGCCGTCGGCAGAGTTGTGGCGGGAAACCACGGACAAGGCCCTGACCTCGGCCTTGTCATGCAACATCAGGCGCAGACTTTGCGCCAGATCGGTCATTTGAGAAAAATCCGACACACCTTTGTGGTGTATCCAGCGGAACAGTTGGACTGCCCTGAATTTTTTCTCACCCTGCGCCTGACACCATGTGACCAAGCCGTCGAGATCGAAATCGAGCAGATTGGTTTTCATGGCGCGACCGGGCGAGCCGGGTTTTAACGGTGGAATACGTTCATGCCGGCGAAGAAAAACGCGATTTCTTGTGCGGCCGTGTCGGGCCCGTCAGAGCCATGCACAGCATTGGCGTCGATGCTGTCAGCAAAATCGGCGCGGATGGTGCCTTTGTCAGCCTTTTTAGGATCGGTTGCACCCATCAGGTCGCGGTTTTTCAGGATGGCGTTTTCGCCCTCGAGCACTTGGATCATGACCGGGCCGGAGATCATGAAATCAACCAGGTCTTTGAAGAACGGACGGGCTTTGTGAACACCGTAAAAGGCTTCGGCTTCGCCGCGACTGAGGTGAGCCATGCGAGAAGCGATGATTTTCAGGCCAGCACCTTCAAAGCGGCTGTAAATTTGACCGATGACGTTTTTGGCGACTGCGTCGGGTTTGATGATGGAGAGCGTGCGTTCGATAGCCATGAGAAAGGTTTCCAGTAAGTTGACAAAAATAATGGCGAATAGCCAATATCAGCTGATTTTAGCCCTGCGCGGTAAAGCCTTGGAGCGTGAGGCTTTCGATTTTTGGTCGCGCCGCTGACGCGACAAGCTGTCGGCACCTATAAATTCGGGTTTGGCAGCCGCCAAAGGGTTGTGCGAGCGAGATTTGCGGGCGGCTGCCGGTGAGGGTGTGGATTGGCGAGCGCCCGCAGGTTTGGCCGAAACCCTGCCCAAACCGGCGCTGCGAATCAACTGCTCGGTGTCGGCGCCGTCAAGCTCCATGCATTCGCCGCGTTTCAAGCCGCGCGGCAGCAGCATTTTTCCGTAACGTATGCGTATGAGTCGACTGACCGCGTGACCGACAGCCTCGAACATGCGCCGCACTTCGCGGTTACGACCTTCTTGAATTGTCACCTGGTACCAGCAGTTCGCGCCCTCGCCGCCGCCTTCTTCCAGGCTGCCGAATCGGGCCTCGCCATCCTCAAGTTGCACGCCTTCTAGCAACTTGGCTTTTTCGATATTGCTCAAATGCCCGAGCACACGCACCGCGTATTCGCGCTCTAAACCAAAACGTGGGTGCATGAGCTTGTTGGCGAGTTCGCCGGAGTTGGTGAACAACAACAAACCTTCGGTGTTCAAGTCCAGACGACCGACCGATTGCCATTTGCCGGTTTGCAAACGTGGCAGTTTTCGAAACACCGTAGGACGGCTTTGCGGGTCGTCGCGGCTGACGATTTCACCGGCAGGCTTGTGATAAGCAATGACGCGTGGCGGCGGCGGCTCAATACGTACAAAGAGCGGCTTGCCGTTGACTTTGATGCGGTCGCCGTACTGAATGCGTTGCCCGACGTGAGCCGGTTCGTCATTGACCAGCACTTTGCCGTCTGCGATGAGTTGCTCCATGTCCAACCGGGAGCCCAAGCCGGATTGGGCCAGCACTTTGTGCAGCTTGGGTGTGTCGGGTTGGGGACTGAGTACCCGTTTGACAGGCTCGGCGTTGGCCGGGGACGGGGCCTGATCGTCGTAGGCGCCGGAGACGATGTCGTCAAACTGAATGCCGGGTTTGGTCAATGGGCGTTACCTGTGTCAGTGTCATCATGCGTGATGCGGTCAGGCGCAGGCTTCACAGCAGGGTCTGCTTGGGCTTGCGACAGGGATGTATAGGGTGTTTCAAGGGTGTTGTGCGCGTCTGGATTGTCAGGCGCTTCCAGTGTAATGTTCATTTGTGCCGGGTCTGGCTCTTGTGCCACGGCCAATTGCTCAAAAAAGCCCTCAGTCGCACCTTGAGTTTCCAGCGGTGGCAACTGATCCAGCGAAGAAATGCCCAGATCGTCCAGAAACTGGCGTGTCGTGGCATACAACATAGGACGACCTACAGTTTCGCGGTGTCCGATAACTTCTACCCAACCGCGGTCTTCCAGTTGTTTGATCACGAGCGAATTGACAGTCACACCACGAATGTCTTCCATGTCACCGCGGGTGACCGGCTGGCGGTACGCAATGATGGCCAAAGTCTCCATGGCTGCACGTGAGTACTTGGGCGGCTTTTCAGGATGCAGGCGGTCGAGAAAATCGCGCATTTCAGGCCGACTTTGCATGCGCCAACCGCTGGCAACATTCACCAACTCCAGCCCGCGCTGCTGCCAATCTTGCTGAATCGATTCAAGCAGGGTTTTGAGTGTGTCTGCGCCTAGTTCGTCATGGAAAAGTTGGCGCAATTCCCTGACCTGCAGCGGTTGGGAGGCGCACAACAAAGCCGTCTCAAGGACACGCTTGGCATCCAGGGTATTCATAGTCGGTCATCCGAGGGGAAACAATAGAACATTCTATCCGAGGGGGTTATTCAGCCCCATGCCGGAGACGGCCGCTTGAATATCGTCAGGCATTGGGGACTCAAACTGTAAATCACGGTTGCTGTAAGGGTGCTTGAACCCCAACCTGAATGCGTGCAGCGATTGTCGGGAGATCCATGGGCTGGAAGAACCGCCATACAAGCCGTCAGCCAATAAGGGCAACCCGATGGCAGCCATATGAACCCGGATTTGATGGGTGCGGCCGGTATGCAAAGTGCAGTGGACCAGACAACCCTGGTCGTTGCTGTCTAAGCATTGCAAACTGGTGTGCGCTGTTTTGCCCGATTGTTTTTCCAAATCCACCACGGCCATGCGCAAACGCTGCCGGGGGTCGCGGCCGATGGCAAATTCCACCTCGCGCAGGGATTCACCTCGCCATGGGCGTTGGCTGACAGCCAGGTATTCCCGGTGCACCTCTCGTGCCGCAATCATTTGCACCAAGGCGTCCATGCAAGCGCGGGTGCGTGCCACCACCATCAAGCCGCTGGTGTCCTTGTCCAAGCGATGAACTATGCCGGCGCGAGGCACTTGCGCGGCAGTCGGGTCCATGGCCAGCAAACCATTGAGCAAGGTACCGCTCCAATTGCCTGGCGCCGGGTGAACCACCAGACCCGCTGGTTTATGGATGATTCGCAAATGCGGGTCCTCATAAACAACGTCCAAGTCCATGGCCTGTGGCACATAGGCCTGTGACATCGCGGTAGGCAACAATCGCACCGTGATGATTTCAGCAGCCTTGACCAGGTAGGCCACTTTGGCAATCGCGGTCGGCAAGGCGTTTGAACTGACGCAGGCATCCTCTATCAAATGTTTGAGGTGATTGCGGGAAAATTCTGGCATCAACTGAACCAGTGCTCGGTCTAGGCGCTGTTTATGAAGCTCAGTTGGAATCTCCAGACACCGCTCCTCTACCTCTACCTCCAAGTCGTCTGGCTCAGCCTCCCCGGGCAATGGCGGCAAAAGGGTTTGGCTGGCTGTAGAGTGCATCGTTGATAATCGGTTCAGTTCAAAGTTCGAAGGGTTTATGTGTTGAGATTTCTTTCATTATCAATGGTGTTGGTTTCTGCGCTGCTGACAGCTTGTGCCACAGATGACAATGACGCAACCGCCAAGATGTCGCCTGAGGAAATTTACGCTGAGGCCAACGACATCATGACTAGCAATGTGTACGACAAAGCCATTGTGTTGTTTGACAAGCTTGAAGGTCGCGCGGCGGGCACACCGTTGGCGCAGCAAGCACAACTAGACAAAGCGTATGCGCAATACAAAAACGGAGACCGGGTGTCAGCATTGATGACGCTGGAGCGTTTCATGAAACTCAATCCCGCCAATCCGGCGATTGACTACGCCCTCTACCTCAAAGGCACCATCAACTTTAACGACGATCTGGGACTGATGTCTAAGTGGTTCAAACAGGATTTGGCCGAGCGTGATCAAATGGCGGCGCGTGACTCATTTGAGGCTTACAAGGAATTGGTGACGCGCTTTCCCCAGTCCAAATACTCTGCGGACGCCACCTTGCGCATGCGCCACATCATCAACATCTTGGCCCAGTCCGAACTCAAGGTGGCCAGACACTATTACAACAAAGGCGCCTATGTAGCCGCCGTGAATCGGGCACAAGCCACCCTCAATGATTACCCCAACAGTGAAGCGGCTGAAACAGCGCTCATCGTTCTCATTGATTCTTACCGGGCGCTTGGCCTGAACCAGCTCAGCGAAGACACACAACGGGTGTTGAAAGCCTCTTTTCCTGACAGCAAATACTTTCCTAAACCGGCATCAGCCAAACCGGAAAAGAAAAGCTGGTTCAATTTTTGGTGATTGAAGCCAAGGCCTGAATTAATTCCGGCAGTTGCTCTATGCGCCTCATGGGCGGTAAGGTCGCCAACAGACGCCGACCATAAGCGGTGCTGACCAAGCGGTTATCACATATCACCAAGGCGCCGCGATCGGTTTCTCTGCGTATCAAACGTCCTGCGCCTTGCTTGAGCGACACCCCAGCTTCGGGTAAAAAATAATCATTGAATGAGCTGCGTCCTTGGGACTCCAGCCGTTGACTGCGGGCCTCAACCATCGGGTCGTTAGGCGGTGGAAAAGGCAATTTATCAATGACCACGGCTTGTAACGCATCACCGGGCACATCAAACCCTTCCCAAAAACTGGCCGTGGCTACCAGCACGCAACCGGTTGCGCCCGGCTCAATGGCGTCTCTGAAACGCCGCATGAGTTCACGTTTGGGATGTTGGCCTTGAACAAGAATGACCAAGCCGGGACGGGCCTCCATCTCTGCCTGTAATTGCTCTCCAATCGCCCGCAAGGCGCGGGTCGTCGTGGTCAACACCAACGTTCTGCCGCCAAGGGCACGGGCCACCTTCAAAGATAAATCTGCCACTTCAGCGCTGTGGCTGGGCTCTTTGGGTGAAGACATGAGACGCGGCACATGCAACCACGCCTGGTTTTCATAATCGAAGGGACTCTGCACTTGCAAAACCTGTGCATTTTTCAATCCGCAAGGCTCTGTGAACCAGGTGAGCTGCGGATCAGATCCCAGCGTTGCCGACGTGAAAATCCAACTGCGCGGCAAAGATACCGGATCGCTGTGGGTGCCAGGCACCGTCACAACCTCCGAATCCAACAATTTGTTTTGCACCACATCGGCAATATCCAATGGCGCTTCCATGCAGCGAATATGGGCGCTGACATCTACCCACCGGACTGAACCATGGGCGCAAGCATGGGAGAAATAATCAATCAAGCTCACGACATCAGACAAGCGTTCATGCAGACGCTGAAAATCCGGCGCGGCGTCAATGACGTTTTCAATGGCAGCTTGCAAAACCAGCGCAGCCTGATTGACATCCTGAAGTGCCTGAGTCCAATCCT